>NZ_CP067129.1:15000-287500 GCF_028553745.1 Paracoccus seriniphilus | reverse complement strand
CCCGGCATTGAGCGATCAGATCACGCCCCGCAGCAGGTTTGCGCATGAAGTCGATCGAGGCATTCGTGGTGACGGCCAGTGCGACGGGGCCGATGCGTGACAGGATCGCGCAATAGATCGCCAGGTCGGCCAGCGCGAACATTGCCGGACCGCTGACCGTGCCGCCCGGGCGCAGATGGGTCTGTTCGACCTTCAGCCGCGCGGTCAATGTGGTTTCATCCACGGTCTCGACCAGATACTGCCCCGCTACCTGCGGAAAATCCGACTCCAGAAATGCGTTCAGCGCATCCGCATCCATCTTCAATGTCATCATTCTCCCCCGTGCCCGTACGACAACCGTCCCCGACAACCGCGCCCGGACGCAAGCGGAAAGCGTGACCGGGTGCCCGTCAGATCGAGGTCCAGCCCTGCTCGACCACGGCTTCCATGGAGACATAGCTGGAGGTGCCGCTGACATATGGCAGGGTCGAGATCTTTTCGGCCATGATATTCCTGAAATCGGCCATGTCACGCGACCGCACCTTGACCAGATAGTCGAAGCCGCCAGCGATCATATAGCATTCCTCGACCTCGGGGATGGCGCGAATGGCGGCATTGAACTGTTCCAGCGCCTTTTGCCGCGTATCCGTCAGCCGCACCTCCATATAGGTGACATGGGTCAGCCCCAGTTTCAGCGGGGACAGCATCGCCCGATATCCCGTGATCAGCCCCATCTCTTCCATCTGCCGGATCCGCAAGGCGACCGGCGTCTTGGACAGCCCGACCCTCTTGGCAAGTTCGGTCACGGGAATGCGCGCATTGGCAACCAGTTCGGCCAGAATCTTGCGATTCGTCGCATCAAGAATGTCTTCCATTTCCAAGTTTCCCGATTTCGACCCCAAATTTAGCCGACTTGCCTATGCTAGATATGTCAGTTGGACACATTACCTTCGTATTATCCGTTATCAAAGGGTATTCCCGCAGGAGGTGCCCCATGACCCATTCAGATTTCTCTGCCTTCACGACCGATTCCAAGTTCCGCGATGAAGCCCGGCTTGTTCAGGACCTGATCTCTCAGGCGAATCTGGATGATGCCGCCCGCGCCCAGATCACCGCCCGCGCGGCCGATCTTGTCCGGCGCATCCGCAATGAGGCCAAGCCCAGCCTGATGGAACATTTCCTGTCGGAATACGGGTTGTCCACGCGGGAAGGCGTTGCCCTGATGTGCCTGGCCGAGGCCATGCTGCGCGTACCGGACAAGATGACCATCGACGCGCTGATCGAAGACAAGATTGCGCCCTCTGACTGGGGCAAGCACATGGGCGAGGCCTCGTCCTCGCTGGTGAACGCATCGACATGGGCGCTGATGCTGACCGGCAAGGTTCTGGAAGACGACCAACCCGGAATCGCAGGCACGCTGCGCGGCGCGATCCGCCGCCTGGGCGAGCCGGTGATCCGCACTGCGGTCGGACGCGCCATGAAGGAAATGGGACGGCAGTTCGTTCTGGGCCAGACCATCGAGGCCGCATTGGACCGCGCCCGCACGCTGGAGAAACAGGGCTACACCTACAGCTATGACATGCTGGGCGAAGCCGCGATGACCGCCGAGGACGCCGCCCGCTACGCGCGCGAATATGCCAGCGCCATCGACGCCATTGCCAAGGCCTGTGACAAGCCCTCGGTTCAGAAGAACCCCGGCATTTCGATCAAGCTGTCCGCCTTGCATCCCCGGTACGAGGTCGCCCAGGAAGAGCGCGTCCTGACGGAACTGGTGCCCATCGTTCTGGAACTTGCCCGCAAGGCAAAGGCCGCCGGAATGGGCATGAATGTCGATGCCGAGGAACAGGATCGCCTGGTCCTTTCGCTGAAGGTGATCGAGGAGGTGCTTTCGGATCCCTCGCTGGCCGGATGGGACGGATTCGGCGTGGTCGTTCAAGCCTATGGCAAACGCGCCGGCGCCGTGATCGACTGGCTGCATGACACCGCCGAGCGATTGGACCGCAAGATCATGGTCCGGCTGGTCAAGGGCGCCTATTGGGATACCGAGATGAAACATGCGCAGGTCGAGGGCCTGCCCGGTTTCCCGCTGTTCACCAACAAGGCGGCCACCGATGTCAGCTATATCGCCAATGCCAAGAAGCTGATCGGCTATGCCGACCGCATCTACCCGCAATTCGCGACCCATAACGCCCAGACCGTCGCCGCCGTTCTTGAAATGGTCGGTGACATCGATTTCGAATTCCAGCGCCTGCACGGCATGGGCGAGCGCCTGCATGACATCGTCATTCGCGAAACCAAGGGCGCATGCCGTATCTATGCGCCGGTCGGTGCGCATCGCGACCTGCTGGCCTATCTGGTCCGCCGCCTGCTGGAAAACGGCGCGAACTCCTCGTTCGTGCATCAGATCGTGGATGAAAGCGTCAGCCCGGAAGAGGTGGCCTCGGACCCCTTCGTCGATGTCGCAACGGCCTCGGCGCCTGCAGGCCTTGTGCCGCCCCATGCGTTGTTTGGTGCCGAGCGTCGCAATTCCACCGGTTTCGACCTGAATGATGCCATGACCCTGTCGCGCATTGATGCGGCGCGCGACACGCAAATCCCTGATGCGGCCCCGATCACTGTCTCGCAACCTTCGGGCACACCCGCCCCGGTCCTGAACCCCGCGACGGGAGAAACCATCGCGCAGATCCTTGAGGCCGATTCCGCCACCGTTGCCCAGGCCATCGCCGATGCCCGCCCCTGGGAGGCCAGCGCCGCCGAGCGCGCAGCCGTATTGCGCCGCGCAGCGGATCTCTACGAACAGAATTTCGGCGTCATCTTTGCCACCCTGGCACGTGAAGCCGGCAAGACGATGACCGACGCCGTGGGCGAGCTGCGCGAAGCCGTGGATTTCCTGCACTACTATGCCAATCAGGGCGAGGCCCGCGACGGCGAGGCACGCGGCATCATTACCGCCATCAGCCCCTGGAACTTCCCGCTGGCCATCTTTACCGGCCAGATCACGGCGGCGCTGGCGGCCGGCAATGCCGTGCTGGCCAAACCGGCCGAGCAGACACCGCTGATTGCCGCCATTGGCGTGCGGCTGTTGCATGAGGCCGGCGTGCCGGTCTCTGCCCTGCAATATCTGCCCGGCGACGGTGCCACGGTGGGCGCTGCGCTGACCTCGGATGCGCGCATCAATGGCGTGGTCTTCACCGGATCGACCGATACGGCCCGCGTCATCGCCCGCGCCATGGCGAAACATATGGCGCCAGGCACCCCGCTGATCGCGGAAACCGGCGGCCTGAACGCCATGATCGTCGATTCCACCGCCCTGCCGGAACAGGCCGTGCGCGACATCGTCGCCTCGTCCTTCCGCTCGGCCGGGCAGCGTTGCTCGGCGCTGCGCTGCCTGTATGTTCAGGAAGACATCGCCCCCAATCTGATCAAGATGATCAAGGGTGCGATGGACGAACTGAGCGTCGGCGATCCATGGCTGCTGTCCACCGATGTCGGCCCGTTGATCGACGCCGAAGCCCAGGACGGCATTGCCGGATATCTCGACGCCAACCGCAGCAAGATCCTGCACCAGACGCCCGCCCCCAAACAGGCGCATTTCCTGTCACCGACCCTGCTGCAGGTTTCCGGCATCGACGATCTGGAACGCGAAATCTTCGGGCCAGTTCTGCATGTTGCGACCTTCCGCAACCGCGATCTGCAAAAGGTCATCAGTGACATCAATGCCCGTGGCTTCGGCCTGACCTTCGGCCTGCACACCCGTATCGACTCGCGCGTGCAGGAGATCACCGATGCGATCCACTGCGGCAACCTCTACGTGAACCGCAACCAGATCGGTGCCGTCGTCGGCAGCCAGCCCTTTGGCGGCGAAGGCCTGTCGGGAACCGGCCCGAAAGCGGGTGGCCCGTTGTATGTCGATCGTTTCTTCCGGCCAAAGGCAGGCGAAGCCACCGGAACCGCATGGGAAAGGACGGCCGATGCCGCGAAACTGCGCCGCGACATTCCTGCTCCGACCGAGACCCTGCTGGACGAACAGATCATGCCCGGACCGACCGGAGAGCTGAACCGCCTGGTCATGGTCACCCGGCCGCCGATCCTCTGCCTTGGTCCGGGTGCCGCCACGGCCCGAGCGCAGGTTCGCGCGGTCGAAGCCCTTGGCGGACAGGCCGTTGCCGTCCCGGGTGCGCTCAGCGCGGAAGAACTGGGCCGGATCGAGGGAATCTCTGCCGCCATCTGGTGGGGCAATCAGGAACAGGCGCACAGCTATGCCGCAGCCCTTGCCGCACAAAGCGGGCCGATCCTGCCGCTGATCACCTCCATGCCCGATCAGGCGCATATTGCCCATGAACGGCATCTCTGCGTCGACACCACGGCAGCGGGCGGCAATGCCGCTCTGCTGGCAGGGTAATCATGACCGCCCTCTTCCGACGTCCGCGCGGAAGAGGGCTTCGCTTCCTAGAGTCGCGTCACCACGCGCTGCGCGTAGAGCCGTTCCACGTCATGGGCATGGCACAGCTCGGTCGCCGGTGTCATCACCGCAGCCGAGGCGGCCGCCGCGCCAAGGGCCAGCGCCTCTTGCACCGGCCAGTCCCGCGCCATGGCCAGAACAAACCCCGCCACGAAACTGTCGCCGGCACCGACCGCGCTGACCACGGGAACGCTGGCGGCCTCGGCATGCCAGGCGCTGTCAGCCTGGGCAATGACCGAACCATCCGCACCACGGGCAACGATCACCGCCTTGGCCGCCCCTTCGCGGACCAGATCGGCGGCGAACTGGGCGCTGTCCCTGCGATCAGGCAGAGGGCGCCCGGCCAGACCCTCGGCTTCGTGACTGTCCATGCGCAGCACATCCACCGGCGTCGATGACCCGGCCAGCGCACGCAACGCGTCGCCCGAAGTATCCACCAGCAATTTCGCCCGCCCGTCCTTCAGCCGCACGGTCAGCATCTGTTCAAAGCCCGGCGCAACCCCCGGCGGGTTCGAACCGGAGACGACGACCCAGCCTCCTGCCCGCGCGGCTTCGGCAATGGCGGACATCATTTCCGAAACATGAGTCATGTGCCATTCCGGTCCGGGCAGCACAAAGCGGTATTGCCCGCCGGTCGAGCGATCCTTGACGGCCAGCGATTGCCGCGTTTCTCCCGGCGCGGTCAGGCGCCGCACGGTCAGCCCGTCAGCCCGCAGCATGTCGTGGATGCGCGCGCCGGTCGCCCCGCCCAGAGCCACCATGGCCGTGGATTCCCCACCCATGACCTTGATCGCGCGGCTGACATTGATGCCACCGCCGCCGGGATCGACGACCGGTTTGTCGCAGCGCAGCTTCAGATCGGGTTTGACCTCATCGGCCCCGGTGGACAGATCCAGCGCCGGATTCAGCGTAACGGTCAGGATCGGTGCATGCATGCTCATTCCCACCACCTGTCAATACGGGCGATATCCTCATCACTCCAACCGAAATGATGCGCCAGTTCATGCGTGACGACATGACCGATCAATTCGCCAAGCGGAACATCCCCGCGCGAGGCCCATTCATCCAGCAGCGGCCGTCGGAACAGCCAGACGATATCCGGCCCCGAGGGCTGATCGGTCACAGATTTCTGCGTCACCGGAATGCCGTCATACAGGCCGGTCAGTTCGAACGGATCGTCGATCTGCAGTTCATCCAGAATGTCTTCGGGCGCAAATTCCGCGACACGAATCGCGACATCCTGTGCATGGCCCGCAAATTCCGCCGGCAGGGTCGCCAGGGCGGCGCGCGCCATGGCCTCGAGTCCTGCCGCATCCGGGGCTTTCATCCCGTCCCAGTCAGTCATTCACGCCTCCTGCGTTACATCCCTGATATGGACAAAAAACGCCTTCTGTGAAAGAGCAGCCAGCAACAGGAGACGTTTCCATGACCATCACCCGCTTTGCACCATCACCCACCGGGCATATCCATGTCGGCAATCTTCGCACCGCGCTGTTCAATTACCTGATCGCGCGCAAGGCCGGCGGCACCTTCATCCTGCGACTGGACGATACCGACCAGGAACGCTCGAAGGAAGAGTATGTCGATGGCATCAAGCGCGACCTGGACTGGCTGGGGCTGCATTGGGACCGGATCGAGCGCCAGTCGCTGCGGCTGGACCGCTATGCCGGCGTCGCCGAGGATCTGCGCAAGTCCGGCCGCCTCTACGAGGTTTTCGAAACCCCGACCGAACTGGACCTCAAGCGCAAGAAGCAGCTGAACATGGGCAAGCCGCCGGTCTATGACCGCACCGGGCTGGGCCTGACGGATGCCGACAAGGAAAAGCTGCGCGCCGAGGGTCGCGAGGGATACTGGCGCTTCCAGCTGGATCACGAACGTATCGAATGGAATGACGGCATTCTGGGCGACATCTCGATCGACGCCGCCTCGGTCAGCGATCCGGTGCTGATCCGTGCCGACGGGCAGGTGCTGTATACATTTGCCAGCAGCGTCGATGACACGGATATGGGCGTGACCGATATCGTGCGCGGTTCGGACCATGTCACCAATACCGCCACCCAGATCCAGATCATCCGCTCGATCGGCGGCACGCCGCCCTCTTTCGCCCATCACAGCCTGCTGACGGGCGCCAAGGGCGAGGAACTGTCCAAGCGGATCGGCGCGCTGTCGCTGAAAGACCTGCGCGAGGCCGGTGTCGCCCCCGAGGCGCTGCTGTCGCTGATGGCGCGGCTGGGATCGGGCCAGCCGGTCAAGCTGGCCAGCCTGGACGAGCTGGCCGAGCAGTTCGACCTGTCCCATTTCGGGGCCTCGCCCACCAAATTCGATGCCGATGATCTGTGGCCGCTGACCCGCGAACGCAATCAGGCCCTGCCCTTCGATGCCGTCAAGGATCGGATCGCCGCGCTTGGCGTGCCCGCAGATCAGGCCGAACGCTTCTGGCGCGTGGCCTCGCAGAACATCACCCGTATCGAGGATCTGGGCGAGTGGTGGAAGATCTTCAGCGAAGGGGCCGAACCCCAGATCGACCCCGAAGACGCCGAATTCATCGCCGAAGCCATGCAGCTGCTGCCGCCCCCGCCCTATGACGACTCGACCTGGTCGGAATGGACCGCCAAGGTCAAGGAAGCGACGGGCCGCAAGGGCAAGGGGCTGTTCATGCCTCTGCGCAAGGCCGTGACCGGTCAGGCCCATGGTCCCGACATGTCCGATGTCATGCCGTTGCTGCATGTCGTCAAGGCGCGCGGCTAACGCCCTGTCCGGGTGCGGTCAGGCCGCACCCGTCCTCCGCCCCGGTTTCAGTCGAAACAGACCCGCACCGGCCCCTGCTCGACCCGGCCGATTTCCCATATATCTTCTCCGGCATCGCGAACGGCCTGCATGATCCCCGCCGCGGCCTCGGCCGGCACTGCGGCCAGCAGACCACCCGAGGTCTGTGGATCAAAGACCAGACGCCCCCGCGCCGTATCCGGAACTGTCACCAGCCCCAGCACCGCAGCCCGATTTGCCGCGTAGATCGAACTGCGCAGTCCCGCCGCCGACAGATCCTCGGCCCCCGGCAGGACCGGCAGCGCCGCCAGATCCACCCGCAATGTCGCGCCAGACGCTTCGGCCATACCAGCCAGATGGCCTGCCAGCCCGAAGCCGGTCAGATCGGTCATCGCCCGCGCTGCCACGCCCTGCCCGCCAGCCAGAATCCGCGCCGCCCCGGCCTGATCCTGCGCCATCACCCGCCACGCGGCCGATACAGCCGGACCGGGCGCGCGTTTCTGCATTTCCGCGGCCATGATGACGCCCGTTCCCACCGGCTTGGTCAGGACAAGGATGTCACCCGGTCGGGCGTTCTGCGCAATCGGGTTCTCAACCAGGCCGGTCAGGGAAAAGCCGATGGTCAGTTCGGCCCCCACGGAACTGTGCCCTCCGATGATCGGAGCCCCTGCTCTGGCCAGCACATCCGATGCCGCCGCCATGATTTCATTCAGCGTACGTTCCTGAAGCCTTTCGGACATGCGCGGCAATGTCACCTGAATCAGGCTGGATTGCGGTCTCGCCCCCATCGCGCGGATATCCCCCAGCGCATGCAACGCCGCAATCCGCGCCATCAGCGCCGGATCCAGCAGGAAGGCGCGCAGATGGTCCGTCGTCAGAACCTGTTTTTGCCCGTTGACCGCAATCACCGCCGCATCATCGCCGGGACCGGTCAGGATATCGGCACGCGGCGTCACGGGCTGACGGGCCAGGACATGCCGCAGGGCGCCTCGGCCCATCTTCGCACCGCAGCCGCCGCAAAGAGGCTTGTCGCCCATGGCATCTCGGGCACCTTCTGCCAGAACCCGCGGAACCTCGGGCTGCTTCATGTCGGGCAGATCATGCAACCTTGCCATGAAGCGCCGGTCTATCCGGTCTTTCCAGCGCCAGACCCAGCCTCCCTGCGCGCCAAAGCCCCATTTGTCCGCCACCGCATCCCCGCCCGCCGCGATCAGGCGCAGCCAGTCGCGTTGGGGGCGAAAGCGGCGCAGATCCGTCCGACCAGTCAGGCTGCGCTTCAGATTGTGAAGCAATACCGGTGTCTGGCGCACGGCAAACACACCGGCCTGAGGGCGGACAGCATCGCGGATCACCGCGCAATCGCCCACGGCGTAGATCGCCGGATCGGATGTCTGCAGCGTCGCCTCGACTGCAACCCGGTCGCCCATCATCTCCAGCCCTGCCTGACCCAGCCATGGCGCGACATTTCCCCCGCCCGCGCCGATTACCAGATCAGCCTGCAGGACCCGCCCATCGGCCAGTTCAACCGTGTTCTTCGTCACGGCAACCACTGCCGCGCCGCAGGTCAGGGTAACCCCGGCCGAAGCCATTCGCGCACGGACCAGTGTTCTTGCGCGCGACGACAATTCGCGCAGCGGCGTCGTGTCGGCCTCGACCACATGAACCGGGGCGTTCGGCAGGTGCCGGCGCGCGGCAAGGGCGATCTCGACACCGGCCAGCCCGGCCCCGATCACCACGATCCGCCCACCGCCATCCTGCAGAAACTCGGTCCATCTCTGCACGAAGCGGTCTGTCGGCTTGACCGGCAGGACATGTGCATCCGCGCCCGAAATCGCGGAAACCGCCGTGCTGACCCCGATGTCGACCGAGGCAAGATCATAGGCCACCGGCCCCCGCCCCGCCAGTTCGATCCGCTGCCCATCGCGGTCGATATGGGTTGCGCGATCCAGTATCAGCCGCGCCCCGGCATGGCGACACAGCCGGACCAGATCGATCGACAGCTCCTCACGCCGGTATATTCCCGCGATGAAGCCAGGCAACATCCCGGAATATTCGGCCACGGGGTTGGGATTTATCAACGTCAGCCGCGCCCCCGGCAAGGGCCGCATCCCCCACATGCGCAGCATCAGGGCGTGGGTGTGACCGCCTCCGATCAACACCAGATCGCGCGAGGCCGGAATATCGGGTGTCATCTGTTTTCCTTCATCAATCACGCTGTCCTAACGCGTGGCGGCAAAAAGGCAAGAAAACCGCTTGACGAGCCATGCGCCACGCCTTACATCGCCCCTCACCTGTGGCGGAGTAGCTCAGTTGGTTAGAGCAGCGGAATCATAATCCGCGTGTCGGGGGTTCAAGTCCCTCCTCCGCTACCATTTCCCCTCGATATGTATCGCGAAGAATTCCGGTCTGCGGTGGCTTCCCTGTATCGAGGTTGCGCTGTCTCCTTGCGCATTTGCCGCGCAAGCCGCGGAAAATGACCTCCTTTGGCGCCCATATGCGCCCGATCTGCACCCAGGTCGGCGGATCAGTCCTTTCATTTGGGTTTGGTTGGGATTGTTTTCGCCATAGCGGGAGATGGAATGGTCCGATTCTGGTGCCACGATTGCGATCGGGATTACACTTTTTGCAGGCAAGGATGATACAATAATGCTGAAGAGCGCTTCTCATATCCTGCTGGCGGCCGCGCTTGTCGCCGGGGCCTATTACGCCACATTCGTGCATCAGCCCGCAGAAGTGACCGAGGCGCAGACGGCCCTGTCGGGCCAAGGGGGCGGCGCGGGGCCGGCGCGCGGTGGTGCACCCCGCCCGGCCATCGTCACAACCCAGCCGGTCAGTGTCGTGCCTTATCAGGATGTCTTTCAGGCCATTGGAACCGTGCGCTCCACCAGCCGGGTAAGAGTGCAGAACGAGGTCGCGGGCAAGGTCGTTTCGTCAGAGTTGCGCGCCAATGCCGAGGTGGTCAAAGGCGACACGCTGATCCGGCTGGAGGATCGCGCCGCAACCCTGGCGCTGCGAACCGCGCAGGCCGAACTGGCCGAGGCGGAAGACGCGCTGAAGCGGCTGGAAACGCTGGATGCCCAGGGCAGCGCCGCCGTGTCGCCGGTGCAGATATCCGAGGCGCGCACCGCGGTCGAAATTGCCCGCACCAATGTCGAGACCGCGCAATACCAGCTTGATCAACGCAACATCACCGCGCCCATTTCCGGAAGCCTTGGCCTGTCCGATATCGAGGTCGGCACCTATCTGGCCGTGGGCACGGAAATCGTGACCATCACCAACCTCGACAAGCTTCGCGTCGATTTCAGCCTGCCCGACCGTGCGCTTGATTTTCTGGCTGCCGGACTGGAGGTCGACCTGCGCGTGCCGACCCGTCCGGGCACGGTCTACAAGGCCGTGGTGACCGGCGTGGACACCGAGATCGACCCCGAAACCCGCCAGATCGATGTCGAAGCCCGTATCGACAGTTCGGACATTCCGGTACTGCCCGGTTCGGTCGTCACCGTTTTCGCCTCGCGTCCCAGCGTCCCGGCCCCAAGCGTGCCCTCGCTGGCCGTCACATGGAGCAACGAGGGGGCAAGCGTCTGGGCGGTGCGCGAAGGGCTTGCGACCCGCGTTCCCGTCCAGATCCTGCATCGCGACGGCGATACGGTCTGGCTGGATGCCGCGCTGGAGAACGGCAGCGAGGTGGTCGTCGAAGGTACGCAGAAGCTGCGCGAGGGCAGCCCCGTCATGACCCCCGCCGACGCGCGTGAACGCAGCCAGCCGGCACGGGATCAGACCACATCCGCCAAGGCGCGCAAGATGGATATCGCGGGGCTGAACGATGGCGAGTGATCCCCTGACCCGCGCAGGCAGCGCGGGGCTGTTCGTTGCCCGCCCGATTCTGGCCGTTGTGCTGAACCTGCTGATTCTGGTGGCCGGGCTGGCTGCGCTCATGGGGGTCGAGGTCCGCGAAATGCCCGATGTCGACCAACCGGTCATCTCGGTCCGGGCCAGCTATGACGGCGCCTCTCCCGAAACCATGGATACCGAGATCACCTCGGTTCTGGAGGATGCTTTGACCGCGCTGGACGGCGTGGAGAATATCTCTTCAAGGTCCAGCTATGAAACCTCGCGGATCACCATCGAACTGGCCTCGAATGTCGATATCGACACCGCAGCAAACGAGGCCCGCGAAATCATCGCCCAGCAGGAACGCGACCTGCCCGACGATATCGATTCCCCGACCGTGGCCAAAAGCGATGCCGATTCCGATCCGATCATGCGCCTTGCCCTGTCGGGCAACGCCACGCTGGAAGATCTGTCGCGCATTGCCGAGGACGACATTGCCGACGAACTGACGACCATCGAAGGTGTGTCCGAAATCGAGATCGCGGGCGAGCAGGAAAGCGAATTCCTTGTCCGCGTGAACATGAGCGCATTGAACGCACGCGGCCTTAGCATCTCGGACCTGGAACGCGCGCTGTCCAGACTGCGCAATGATGCGCCGCTGGGACAGATCGAAAGCGAGAACCAGGCCATCACCATGCGCACGACCCTACCCGAGGTCACGGCCGAGGAAATCGCCAATCTGCGCGTCGGCGATACGGCGCGCGTGCGCGACATCGCCTTTGTCCAGCTTTCGGCAAAAGAGCGGACCGTGTTTTCACGGGTGAACGGTCAAAGCGCGATCGGGCTGAACGTGATGCGCCAGTCCGAGGGAAACACGCTGACCATTTCGCGCGATGTCCGCGCCGAAGTGGACAAGATCTCGCAGAGACTGCCCGAAGGCGTGTCCCTCGCCATCACTTCGGATGACGGGGTCTATATCGAACAGTCGATCACCGAAGTTGCCTTGTCCATCGCGCTGGCAGTGCTGATCGTGGTTGCGGTGATCTTTGTCTTCCTGCGTGCATGGCGGGCGACGATCATTCCAGCATTGGCCATTCCCGTCTCTCTGGTGGGAACGATTGCCGCGATCTGGCTGGTGGGCTTTTCGGTCAACACGATCACCTTGCTGGCGCTGGTGCTGGCCACCGGCATGGTGGTCGATGACGCAATCGTCGTGGTCGAGAACATCGTGCGCCATCGCCGGATGGGGCTGGGACGGCGCGCCGCTGCCATTCGAGGCACGCGCGAGGTGTTCTTTGCCGTCATCTCGACCACGGTCACGCTGGCGGCAGTCTTCATCCCGATTTCCTTCCTCCCCGGTCAGGCCGGGGGGATCTTTTCAGAGTTCGGATTCGTGCTGGCCTTTGCGGTGATGCTGTCATCCTTTGTCGCGCTGACGCTGGTGCCGATGCTGGGCGCGACATTCGATCCAGGTCAGGCAGACGACGCGGAAACGGCCAGACATTCCCTGTTTGCCCGCGCTTATCTGGGCTTCATGGACCATGCCCTGAAGATGCCCTCGCTCGTCATCGGCGCGGCCCTGGCCTTTGCGGTGGTCGCCGCGGGCATGTTCACGTCGCTCAGTTCCAGTCTGACACCCACCGAGGATCGCGGATTCTTCTTTGTCGTCCTGCGCGCACCGGCTGGCGCCAGCAGTGACTATACCGACAGCCAGATCCGGCAGGTCGAAGCCATTGCCCAAAGCTATCAGGGCGAAGGCGGGGTGGATATCGTGCAGTCGATCTCGGGCTTTGGCGGCTCGGCCTCGGGCTTCGTGATCGTGCGGCTGAAGGACTGGTCCGAACGCGACGTGACGCAACAGGAGATCCTGACACGTCTCAATCGGGAACTTCAGCGCGTTCCCGGCGTCACCGGAATCGCCAGATCAGGCAATTCGCTTGGCATTCGCGGGGCTGGCAGAGGGGTGCAGCTGGCCGTGACCGGCAGCGATTACGAAACATTGGCGCGTGAGGCGCAAAAGCTTGTCGCCGCCATGTCGGAACGCCCGGATGTGTTTTCCAATCCGCAGATCGATTATGACACCACACAGCCGCTGGTCGAAGTGCATATCGATGTCGCCATGGCCGAGGAACTGGGGGTCGAGCCGACCGATGTCTCGGCATTGATCAACGTCATGTCCAGCGGATCGAACCCGGTATCGGTCTTCATCGATGGTGAGGAAACCGATGTGACAGTCGAGCCGGGCGGACGACCGCTGAACGATCCCGGCGATCTGGAGCGCGCCTTCGTCCAAAGCAGCAGCGGTGCCAATGTGCCCCTCTCGGCGGTCACGGAATTCCGGCAATCGGCCAGCGCCTCGCAATTGTCGCGTGAGGATGGCGACCGTGCGGTGCCGGTCACGGCCAATCTCGCCGCCGGGGTCGATCTGGGCACGGCGGCCGCGCTGGCACTCGATCTGGGGGGCGAAGTGCTTTCTCCGGGCACCGGAGTCACCCTGCTGGGCGAGGCGGCCACGCTGGAAGAGGGTCAGGCCGGCACAATCGCGGTCTTTGCTGTGGCCTTCCTGGTCGTGCTGCTGGTGCTGTCGGCCCAGTTCGAAAGCCTCGCCTCGGCCCTGGTGATCATGCTGACCGTGCCATTCGGCCTGGGCGCGGCGATCATTGCCATTGCCCTGTCGGGCGGATCGTTGAACTATTACAGCCAGATCGGCCTTGTCATGCTGATCGGGATCATGGCCAAGAATGGCATCCTGATCGTCGAATTCGCCAACCAGTTGCGCGAACAGGGGCGCGACATCGACAGCGCGATCCGCGATGCCGTGGCACTGCGCCTTCGCCCGGTGATGATGACCATGATCTCGACGGTCCTGGGTGGGCTGCCGCTGATCCTCTCCAGCGGAGCCGGGGCCGAGGCCCGTCAGGCCGTGGGCTGGGTGGTTGTCGGCGGGCTGGGTTTTGCCACTGTCTTCACCCTGATCCTGACGCCGGTCTTCTATCGGCTGATCGCGCCCTTCGGAGCGGTGCCGGGTCACGCGGCCGCGGCGGCGCGCAAGGAGTTGACCGCCCTGTCCGACCCGGCCTGATGCCGGCAGGCCGCGTGAAAGGCGCGGCCCGCCAGATGACAGCAGTCAGGAATCGACATGGATTTCGGAAATGACCGACATGCCGACACGCATGGCATCGGCCTCGGGCTGATCGGGCTCCAGCGCGATGCGCACCGGCAGTCGCTGGGTGATCTTGGTGAAGTTCCCGGTCGCATTCTGCGCCGGCAGGGCGGTAAAGCTGGCTCCGCTGGCCGGACCGATGGAATCGACCCTGCCCTGAAACTGACGGTCGGGAATAGCATCCACGGTGATCGTGACGGGCTGCCCCGGTCGGACGCGGGCCAGCTGGGTCTCGCGAAACATCGCCTCGATATAGATGTCCTGCAACGGAACGATGGCCGCCAGGGTCGTTCCCGCCGGCACGAATGCCCCCTTGCGCAGGTTCAGCTGGCCGATGGTGCCCGAGATCGGCGCCTCAATCGTCATGTAGGACAGGCGCAGCCGGGCATCGGCCAGGGTCGCCTCGGCCTGTGCAACGGCGGCGCGGGCAGCCTCTTTCCGGGCGTCATAGACATCCAGCTGCCGGCGCGCGGCATCGCGCGAGGCGGTGTCGCTGTGCAGCTTGGCCTCGGCACTCGCCAGCGTCGAGATCGCCTCATCCAGCATGCTTTGCGGCCCTGACTTGCGCGCCAGCAATTCGCGGGCGCGCCGTTCCTGCGTCTGCGCAAGGGTCAGCGCCGCCTTGTCGGCATCAAGCGCCGCCTCGGCCTGTTCGATCACCGAAGCCTGAATTCCGGCCTGGCTTTCCAGCATGTCCAGATTGGCCCTGGCCGCCTGCAGGGCAGCTTCGGCGGTCTGCACGGCAATCCGCTGGTCGCGGTCATCCATGCGGGCCATGATCTGGCCCTTTTCGACAAACTGGTTTTCACGAACCAGAACCTCGGCCACGGTGGCGCTGAGCCGCGGCGCGACATTGGTATAATCGGCGCGAAGATAGGCATTATTGGTCGATTGCACCGGGCGCATGGCCTCGGGACGGTTCAGGTAGAAGGCGCTGCCCGCAATGGCCGCGGCAAGCGCCAGAAGGATCATCATTTTCTTACGCATCAGGAAAGTTCTGCCTTGTCAGAGGGTAACGAGGGGGCTGGCACATGCTTGAACAGCAATCCGGTGGGCACCGAGATCAGGGCCAGCCATCCCAGAGCGCGGTAGATATCGGCCGAGGTCAGCGCATTGATCTGGGCGTCCATCGCGAAACCCGCCGCCTTGACCTGCGAGGGCAACAGATCAAATGCGCGGCCGATCTGATCGAACAGATGGGTCTGATGGGCATGTGTGCGCAGATCGTCAAACCATCCCACGAAGGCCACGCCAGCCAGCGATCCCATGGATCGCAGCATGTTCACAAGCCCCGACACGAAGGGACCTTCGGATGGCTGCACGCTGCTGGTGGTCAGAAACAGCATAGAGATGATGGCAAGTGGTTGCCCCAAGGCCTGCATCACCTGGACCGGCACGAATTCCCGCCAGCTCCATTCACCCGTCAGATGCGCGGCATACAGGCAGGATAGCCCGATCAGCAGCAGGCCTGCGGAAAACAGCACCCGCGCATCCACCCATTTCTGATACAGCAGCAACGCGACGCAGGACCCCAGCACCAGTTGCGGCACGCCTGTGATCAACCCGATGGGGGCGCTTTGTTCCACGCGATAACCCTGCGCGGCGGCAAGAAACTGCATCGGCAATGCGGCGGCGGAATACAGCATCACCAGCATCAGCACAAAGACCGTGAATCCGACCAGCAGATTGCGCCGCAGCAATAGCTGAAAGCGGATAAAGGGTGCCGGATGGGTCCATTCGCTGCAGACGAAAACGGCAATGCACAGACCGGCTGTCACCAGGCAGAAGGTGATCAGAGGCGAATTGAACCAGTCAAGCCGGTTTCCCTGTGCCAGGCCGATCCCCAGGGCCAGCATCCCGACCATGCCGGTCAACAGGCCCAGCCAGTCCATCGTTGCAAAGCGCTGCCAGTTGATCGGCTCTTTGGGCAGGCCCCAGCCGACCAGCAGGCTGCACAATACCGCCGGGGGCAGGAATTGCCAGGCCACCCAATGCAGGTCATGGGTACCATTGCTCCAGATGCCGACGATCCAGATGGCGAGATTCGGCGTGAAGGTCGCGGTCAGCGCATAGAGCGCCAAGCCGTGCAATCTGATCGCGGGCGGCAGGAATTTCATCGCCATCATCATCAGCAAGGGGATCAGCGCCCCGCCCGACATCCCTTGCAGCAGACGTAACCCCATCGCCAGTTGCGGGTTGACGATCAGGGGGACGACCAGCGCAATCAACGCCGTCGTCCAGAGCATCGTCAGGAAGAACCGGCGGATGCTGAAGGTGATCGCGAACCATCCGGCAAAGGGCATCACCATAAGCTCTCCGGTGGAAAACAGCGCTGACAACCATGAGCCGTCATCCAGCCCGATGCCCAGTTCGCCGCGAATATCCACCAATGCCAGGCTGCCGCTGCGGCTGTTCAACCCCGAGGCCATGGCCCCAATGAAAACGCCCGAAAGCGCCGCAATGATTCGCGGCGAGAGCATCGCGGAACGGGAATCGGAGCGGGCAGATTCAACATCCCCCATGACACACCTCGAAATTCTGCGGTTTCGGACAAGATCACCTCGGTAATTTGCATTACCGACTTGCACCGCATATGGTAATATCAATTACCTAGTCAAGTGCCCCTACTGCGAGGATCGAAGATTGACCCATTCCACCAGTGACAACGATCCCCGCCGTGAGGCGATCCTCAAGGCGGCTGCCGATCTGTTCTTTGAACGCGGCTATGCCGAAACCAGCATCGATGCCATTATCGAACGGGTCGGAGGTTCAAAGCGCACCCTCTACCGATTGTTCGGCAACAAGCCCGGGCTTTTCGAGGCGATCATCCGCGAGAATGGCAAAAGTCTTTTTGCCGAAACCACAGATGCCGCCCCCGGCCCGCTGCCCTTTGAAACCGCGCTCGAGCAATTCGCCACAAGATTGCTGGAACTGACAGTGCAACCGCGCACCGTGGCGATCTATCGCGTGGTGGTCAGCGAGGCGCCACGCTTTCCCGACCTGGGACGGATCTTCTTTGAGCACGGCCCTCTGCGTGGCAAGGAATGGCTGATCCAGACGCTGGCCCGGGCTGCATCGGAAGGGATTGTCACCCTGCCTGACCCCGAAGCGGCGGCCGGGATATTCATGGGGATGGTCCGCAACGACCTGCAACAGCAGATGATTCTGGGACTGCGCCAGACGCCCTCTTCCGCAGAGATCCGGCAGATCGCGCGGGCCGCCACCACGGTCTTTCTGGATGGAATCCGAAACTAGCTTCACTTCCCGCGAAGTCAGGCCTCGGGTTTCTCGGTCAGGAAATCCAGCAGTCGGCGGGTCAGCTTCTTCTGTGGCCCGATCTCGGGCCATACCGCATAGATACCCAACTCCGGCAGGCTCCAGTCCGGCAAGACCTGGATCAGGGCGCCCGAGGCCAATTCGTCCAGGACCTCATCATGGGGCAGATGCTGCACGCCCAGACCGGCCAGAACCGCGGATTTGGCCGTGCCGATGGTATCGACCTCCAGCCGCGTATTCTCGGTCGAGATCGTCGCGCTTTGCCCTTGCCGCCACAGCGTCAATGTATCGGGCAGCATGGCAATCGAAACGAATTCGCAATCCTGCAGATCTTCCACCGTCCGGATCGGTGCACGCGTCGCCAGATAGTCCGGCGAAGCCACCAGAACCCGGCGAAATGTTCCGATCTTGCGGCTTTTCAGGCTGCTGTCCCTCAGGGTGCCAAGGCGGATGGCCAGATCGAAGCCCCCCTTGACCAGATCGTCGCGCTTGTCACTGCTGTGCAGCGAAATCGCCACCATCGGGTGCCTTTGGGAAAACTCCCACAAGCGCTGGCGCAGGCGGGTGCGTTCTCCGAAGGCAGGCATGGTGATCTTCAACGAGCCGACCGGTTCTTCGCTGGTATCCCCCAGAAGATCCAACGCCTCTTCGCCCGCCGCCACCATCCGCCGCGCCGGACCCAGCGCCGCCTGCCCTTCCGGAGTGAGCGACATCGAACGGGTCGAGCGGAAAAACAGCGTCACCCCCATCTTGGCCTCAAGCCGCGAGAGATGGTGACTGACGACCGAGGTTGACAACTTCAGTCGTCGACCGGCCTCGCTGAAGCTGCCCGCTTCAACGATCGCAACGAATACGGCAAGACCACGATAGTCGTCGATCATCTTTGCCTAACTTTATAGACTGGAGGGTTCAGAATCCGGATAAGTGAGCACAACGCCAATGTCCAGCCTGCGCCCTAGAAGAACCGCCGCTTGAGGCGGTTGATCAGGGAATGCCGATACAATGCGCGGACATACCGGCGCCTTGCCTGCCTGCCCGGTGCCGTCGGCGTGCCAAGGCCATCCAGGAACGCTTCGAGCTTGTCGCGTATGGCCGCGACATCATCGGCGCGGACACAGTAGCGGGTCAGATACCAGAACAGGAACCTGTCGCGCCATTCACCATCGGGCGGGGACGGCGCGGCCACGGCGGCGGCCAGTTCGGCGCAGCTTCTGACCTGTTGCGTTGCCAGCCCGAAATCCGAGGCTCCGTGGCTGATGACCGGCTTTCCCTGCACCAGCGCCTCGAAGAGAACTCCGGAATTCGCGCCGACCACCAGGTCCGCCCCGGAAATCAGCGACAGAACCGACCCGTCGGACATGCTGACGCCAGGCATTCCCGACAACTCTGCCAGCAAGCGCGACACCCCGCGACCGCGACAGCGGGGATGACGTTTTATGACCACCTCCTGCCCGCGCGCGCGGGCAGCGGTGACAATGGTCTCCAGCGCCTCTTGCGTTCTCAGCCATGCACCTTTGGCCACCGTATCATTCCCGACCTGCAGGGGGACGAATACATATCCCCGGGCGTCATTCCTGCCATGCTCGGGCTGTGTGTATTTGGATCGATTGGCCTGTTTCAGCTCTTGCGCAAGCCGCTGAACGAAACTTCGCGCCGTCGCGCCGTCCTGCGACTCGATGGCCTCCCGATAGCATTCGGGATGCATCGCCAGATGCGAGAAACAGGCATATCCCATGCTGTCCATGCTGTAATAGGGCGGAATATAGGATTCCTTGCAGCGAAGAATATCGCCATCGCCGCTGCCATAGGAATGAAAGCTGATCGTGCCCTGACCCTTGGGCCGCGGCGCGGTTTCCGCGCCGCGCGGCAGACGAACCGGATCGACCAGCACATGCAATTCGGACAATGCAGACAGGATCGACCCATAGAACAGCCGATGCCGGTCTCCGTCCACGGGGTCAGAGAACCACGCGGCGGGGATCTCCAGCGTCACCACCGGATGCACGATGTCACGTCGGGTCTTATGTGACATCCGCTGCACCACCCGGACCGGTCAGCACTTTTCGCCCATGGGAAACAGGACCCGCCCAATCAGCCGCGCCAGCGGATTGCGCAGATTGCGCACGAACAACACCGGGTTGTTGTCCAGCTGCGCAACGGCAGCCTCTCCACCGCGCTGGCGGACCAGCGGTTTCAGCATCGGCACCCAGAAACGCAGTGCCTTCCTTGGCCCCATGGTGCTGCCCTTGGAATAGGCCAGCCAGCGCAGCTTGGGGTGCCGCCCGGACCAGTTGTTGCGCGCGAATTCGGCCGGGTTGGACAGCAGTTCCTCGGCCAGATCGGGACGACCCCGATGGCGATAGACCGCGGCCAGCAAGGGTACGCTGGACCACAGACGCCAACCAAAGATGCCATAATTCACCAGTGGACGGCCGGTCGCAGACGGTTTGCTCTTTTTTCTGAAGCTGTCATAGCATTGCTCGACAATATCGAATTCTTCCAGATACAGCGGGCATTCCGGTGGCGGGGCGGCGCGCGGCGGGAAAAGATCGACCTCCTCCACCCCGAAATAGTCGCGCGCAATCCGGGCATTGCCCGCCGAGGCCGCAGCCATGATCTGCTCGGCGGTGTCTTCCTTCAGGAACCACGGCGCCGACATGTCCAACCCGCGATCACGACGCCATTGCATCAGCCGCGTTCCGGCGCTTTCGATGAACCCGAGATAGGCCCCCTTGCTGGGGAAGGGCCGCTTGTTGAACTGGCGGATCAATTCGACATGCGTGGCGGAAAGACGCGCCTCATTGGTCTTTTCCGGCGAGGGTGCCGGCAAGTCGCGGATCTCCGGCAGGCCGGTCACCTGCGCAAAATCCTCGATGATGTCCCAAGGCACGTCTCGTTGACGCAGATAGCGGCGGATATGCAGCGACGACCGGGGCAGGTGCTGTTCCCAACTGCGGATCATGCGGTCATAGTCGAGACAGGTGACGATCTGTTTCGTGGCCAGCCATTGCGAAAAGCTGAGCGAGGTCGAACTGATCGCCCCCCCGGCCACCAGTTCGGCATATTGCGAATTGGCCCATTCATCCTGACGGCGCAGATAGACGACCATCTCGACGTCGAAATCCCTGAAGTAGCTTGCCAATTGCGCCGATTCCGCGTTCAGGAAGAACGCTTCGGACGACAGTATGATCGTGTGGACCTGATCGCCAAGCTGCGCCAGCCCGTTCACCAGATGCTGATGCAGCGATTGATCGTCCCTTAGCGCGTAACTGACGAAACGCGCATGGCCCGCCTGCTTGTGCGGACGCTCGGCCTGCCAGAACAGCCCCACTTCGGGATACCAGATCCCCTTGCGCAGCAGTTCGGGACGGTTGTCTTCCAACAAATGCTGCAGGACGGTGCTGCCCGTCTTGGTCGCGCCCATGTGGATGATCAGACGTGGGCGGGGGCCCTTCAGCGGTTGGGCTTGCGCAGGCGTGACGCGATCATTGCGGGCATATCCGTTCAGCCCCTGCTGCAGATCGCGCTGCGTCCGGTTTTCGGGCTGATGCAGGTATTCCCCATACAATTGCGCGGCGGGAATCGGCTCCAGCGCAAGGGCGGCGCGGATCAGATCGAGACGCCGGGCCCGCGTTGCCGCCAGCAACAGACCATAGGCCCCGGCCCGCAGATGCGCGCCCGACAATTGCGACGGATCCGCGATCAGATCTTCGGGCTTCATGCCGGTCCGCTCCAGCGTCGCGGCAAGCGTATCGACGAATTCCGTGGCCGCACCGGCGGCATCGGCGGTTTTCCAGGCAAACCCGAAATAGAGATAGTGCAGGAATTGCGAAACCTGGAAGCGGGCCAGCCACCAATGCGGCGAATCTGGCGACAGCGCGTCATTCTGCTGCAACTGCCGGACGACCTGGTCGAAATTCTGCAGTTGGTCGTTCACATCCGTCATGGACTGGGCACGGCGCACGGCGGAATCCCTGCGGATCCGATAGACGACGCCATTGCTGTCCGAGATCGAGACAACCGGATCGGCCATATAGGCCTGCAACAGAAAGGCGCGCTCTTCCCGATAGGTCGTCAGAAAGCGGATCTTGTGCCTGTTCAGAAAATCACGGCGATAGAGCCAGTTCCAGAAATGTCTCGAATGCGCAATCTGGGGCGTCCGGGCAATCGAACTGGCCCGAACCTCGTCGCGGAAATAGGTCTCGACCCTGTCTTTCCGAAGCTTCTCGATATTGCCGTGCTCATCCTCGATCTGTTCGTGGCGCTTGCGATAGCGAACCATGTCGGCGCCATCCTCCTGCGCCATCGTCACCACCCGCGCAAGATGCTCTTTCTCGGGCATGTAGTCATCGGGATCGATGAACAGCACATATTTGCCGCGCGCCAGATCCATGCCCTGATTGCGCGCAAAACCCGGCCCGATATTCTCCTTGCGACGGATCAGCCGGAATCGCGCATCGCGGGCACAGAATTGCTCGGCGATCTGCGCGGACCGGTCGGGGCTGACGTCGTCGATCAGGATCACCTCGAAATCCTGCAGGGTCTGGCGCTGGATCGACCCCAGACATTCGGCCAGGTATTTCTCGACGCCATGCACGGGAATGATGATCGAGACCATCGGCTCGGCCGAGACCCTGGACGGGATCGGGCGCACCGGGCGGTGTTCCTCGATAAAGTCCAGAACATCCTCGATCTGCGCAGGCACCTCGCCCTCGGGCAGATGATAAATCGTATACCAGATGTAGAAGGCGTGGAACAATTCGGCCAGGTCGCGCTTGCGGCGCCGATGGGGCACGGTCACCCGATCATCCGTCAGCCCCCAGCCCGCATAGCAGGGCGCACCGAAACAGACGACCTGCTTGCCCGCCAGCAATGCCTCCAGCCCCATGCCGCTGGTGCCGACATAGACCTTGTCGACCAGATCGAAGATCTCGAACGGATTGACGCTGTCGCGCATGATCCGCACCCGGCCTTCCGAGGTCATCTGATCGAAATAGCCGCGCCGCTTGCCCCCCTTGACCCAGTTCAGATCGGGATGGGTCTTGACCAGGATTTCCGCATCGGGATTTTCCGCGATCGCCGCCTTCAGCATGGCGCGGAATTCCTTTTCCGAGGCCCGCCCGTAGTAGGTCGAGGCATCCGAGAAATTCTGATCCACGACCAGCACACGGCGCGCATAATCGGGCGAGACATCCGGGCGGAAGAACGGCTGCGAATTGTATTTCGAGATCTTCGCTTCGACGATCCGGCGCATCACCCGCTCCGCCCGCGCGCGTTCAGCATCGGTCAGTTCGAAATCGCCGTTCAGCTTCTCATCGAGGCGGGTTTCGTAATCGGACATGTAATATTGGGCGCGGTCGTCAAAGACATACCCCAGGCAGGCCTGCTTGGGGTCGCGCGATGCCAGGGCCTCGGACCAGCTGGTGGTCGAGGCCAGAAACCCCATCTCGAAGAAGGTCACCGTATCGCCGGGCCGCACGTGGGGCAGCAACGCCTTGGTGCTTTCATGCGATTTGGTCAGATCGTCCAGAACCGCGCCATACATCAACACCGGCGCATCGCCATCAATGCCCTCTTCATCCACGGCAATCAGATCGGGAAACAACCGCGTCAGATTTGCCGAAAATGCGGTCTTCAGATTGCGCCGCTGAAAGCCGATGCGATGGGGCTTTGCGGCCTGGGCCAGAAAATGCTCGCGAAAATCGCCGACATCCTTCCGGTCGGGCCGATCGACAAGGTCCAGGAATTTGCGCTGCAGATCGGGGACTGTCACATGCTCGCCGGTTGTCTTGCTCATCACCCTGTTCGACTCTCGATCTTGCCGTGCCGAAACGCAGCGGCCATCATGTTCTGAATGTCACCCACATCCGCCCGTGAGTGCTGTTGTTTATAGGTTTCTATAGGCGAAAACCAAAGCCAGCGGTAGCACCGGCCCACCCGATAGGAAAAACTCAGCCGTCCACCTCTGCAAGCACGCCAATCAGCCCACCGCCAACAGCGCCGCGGGGCAGTTTTGCCTGACAGGCTCTCTCCCGGCGACCATCAAATCTGTCGACCGACGGATAGACAGCCCCGCCGAAAGTCGCCAGCGCCCGGAATGTCAGTCCTTCATGATCTGATAGCCGAAATTCTTGAAATCGTAGCTGAAAGCCTCTTCAACGACCTTACGCGTCTCGGGGTCGTAATAGTTCTCAAAATCAACGTCCTTATGACCACGGGCTGCTGTCTTCCATTGCGGCATGGCTGTGGTGTCCAGGTCGAAGCCCAGCTTGTCAGCAAGCGCTTGCAGATCCTCGTTCATGCTCTCGTAGCGGATTTGATATGCTTTGAAACGTCCCGCAGGCGTGCGATAGAATTTCAGGTCCGTAGGAAGTGTCGGCCGCATGAGAAGCCAGTTTCTGAAAAACTTGCGCGCCTCCGAAAAATCTTCTTTCAGTTCGACACGCAGGTCTTTCGGCATGACATGCCAATACCAGGAAACCACCTTGTCATAGGGATTCCGGACTGCATATACCTTCAAATATTGCTTGAACTTCCTCGCCCCGATCACACGCCTGATGGCGGCAGCCGGCGAATGTGCTGTCAGGGGATCTTCCGGCCTTTCCCCTCCATTGCGACCGGCGACAATTCCGTCGGATGTCGTGATATAGGGGCGCCGGTGCTTTGCCGCATCATCGGAAAGCACACAAGCGGCCTCCAAAATTCCCTCGATGCTGGTGCTCGCCGTCTTATGGGTCTTGATGTAAATGAACTTGTGCCGATGAGAGATAAGCAAGGTATGTCTTTCTGACTTTTGTTGCGGCCTGACTGGTTGCCAGATTACGGTGAAGCGCCCAACCTATACAGAGTTGAGGTCCATTCATCAATTTTATTCCCGGCAGCGCGACCTCTGGGCAACGCCCTGGGCGGGCCGGCGATGTGCCACGCGTATCGCAAAACCTGCCGCGATCCCGCGACGAAACGTGACCTTGTTGCGGGACCGGCGGGAACGCATTGACAAATCCCGAAATAGGTATACCGGTCTACCTACATATTAGGAGACATGAATGGCGCAGCCAGACACATCTGCCAGGGAACCCGCACGCGACCGCCTTTTGCAGGCGGCTTCCGTGCTGTTTTACAATCACGGCATCGCCGGAACCGGAATCGATGCCATCGTCGCCCGGGCCGGGGTGGCCAAGAAAAGCCTCTACAACAACTTTGCCTCGAAAGCGGATCTGGTGAACCAGTATCTCGAGGCGCGCCACGCCGAATGGCTGGAACTCTACGAACGCCGACTTGCGCGGGCGCCTGACCCGAAACAGCGTATTCTGGCCGTATTCGATGCCTATCAGGATCATGCCGAACATGCCTATGAGCGCGGCTTCCGCGGCTGCGGTCTGCTGAATGCCGCTGCCGAGCTGGATGCCGGTGATGACGGTCGCCAGGCCGTGCGCCGGCACAAGGAACAGGTCGAGGATATTCTGGCCCGGCATCTGGCGGAATTGCTGCCGCAAGACCCGGCGCGGGCCAGAAAGATGGCCGCCCATATCGCCTTTCTGCTGGAAGGAGCCATGGCGCGCGCAGGACTGGAAGGCAACAGCGCACGGGTGGCTGCGGCGCGAGGCATGGTCGATGACATGCTGAAGGCGTTTTGACATGACACAGGGCTATCTGCTGGGCGTCGCCGGCATCCTCTTTGCGGCCTTCGTCTGGGGCACCACCGGCACGGCGGCGACATTCGCGCCCGAGGTCAGCGCAGCGGCAATCGGTGCGGCGGCCATGGGCTTGGGCGGCATCGCCCAGGCGCTGGTCGCATTCCGGGGCATCTGGCGCGCGCGCGCCCTGCTGACGCAGCAGCGGCGGCTGCTGGTGATCGGCGCGGTGGCCGTCGCCATCTATCCGCTGGCCTTTTATGGGTCGATGCGCCTGGCTGGCGTGACCGTGGGCACCGTGGTCACGATCGGCTCGGCCCCCTTGCTGGCGGCGGTGATCGAATATCTGCTGGACCGGACGGGGCTGACCTGGCGATGGGGAATCGGCGCGCTGATCGGCGCGACCGGGATGACCCTGATCTGCCTTGCCGAGACCGCCCCGGAAGGGTTGCAGGTGGGTGGCACCTCGGTCCCGCTTGGCGTGGCGCTGGGGCTGATCGGCGGTCTGACCTATGCCCTTTATTCATGGTCGGCACGCAGGATGATGCTGCGCGGCACAAGATCCTCGGTGGCGATGGGCGCGACCTTCGGGCTGGGCGGGCTGTTGCTGATGCCGGTGCTGATCGCGACCGGAGCGCCCTTTCTCGCCTCGTGGAACAATGCCGCGGTGGGACTCTACATGGCGGGGGTGCCGATGTTCCTGGGCTATCTGTGCTTTGGTTACGGGCTGGCCCGCGTTCAGGCCAGCATGGCAACAACCCTGACCCTGCTGGAACCGGTTGTCGCGGCCGTCCTCGCGGTCATCCTGATCGGGGAAAGATTGCCTGCCATTGGCTGGTCCGGGGTCGCGCTGGTCGTCGCCTGTCTGGCGATCCTGACCATGCCCTGTCCGCGCGCAGGCAGACCTGCCCCAAAATCTGCGGCGACGCCGCCCCAGCCCGACCTGACCTGACCTGACCTGACCTGACCAGTGATCTCCGAATTGCCACCATGCGCCATCGAAAGGTCCCGGCCATTCGGCTCTGCCCCTTGGCGAAGCCGCGCCGATGCGCGACAAGCGCAGTGACGCGGAGAGATGAAAGGAATTCCCCATGATCGAGCGCATGCATACCGGCACGCGAATGAGCAAGATCGTCAAACATAACGGCGTGGTCTACCTGTGTGGCCAGGTCGGCGCGGGCGAAACCGTTGCCGAACAGACCCGCGACTGCCTGTCGCGCGTGGATGCCCTGCTGCAAGAAGCCGGCTCTTCGCGCGAAAAGATCCTGCAGGCCATCATCTGGCTGGCCGATATGGATGATTTCGCCGAAATGAACGAGGTCTGGGACGCATGGGTGCCCGAGGGCCACGCCCCCGCCCGCGCCTGCGGCGAAGCCCGGCTGGCACGCGACACCCTGCGCGTCGAGATCATCGTGACCGCTGCGATCTGAGCCTGGCACAACACGATTGGCGGGGCGCCTGTCGCCCCGCCGCATGGTTGGTTGCTCAATCTTCCGGGGGCCATGCCAGTTGCGGCCCGCTGCGAGCATATGAGACGTTATTCGTAAAGATCGTCTGCGGCCGCAGCTTGATCATGCGCCCGTCCGGGTCGTCGATCGCCGCCACGTTCCGAATGAACCACGGATTCCAGCGCGCCTCCTCCGGCCCAAGATATTTCGAAAGCAGCCTTCTGAACCTGGCGCCATCCATCACCTGGATGCTGGCACGGCCCCGCAGGCCAAGATGCAACAGGATTCCGGCCTCATTGTCGAAACGGGTAACCTCGACCGCGCATCTTGGATCTGCCTGCAACCGGCGCACCGAACTGTTGCTTCCGGACGCCGGCATCCAGATCGCGCCACCTTCCCAGAGAAACCAGGCCGGCGCGTTTCGCGGCCCCTCATCGCCAAGCGTCGCCAGATTCGCCATCAACGCTTCTGACAGCAATACCTGCGGATCGAATGCCTGTCCCATGACCCATCCTATGAAACAGGCTGCCACGATGTCCATCCTGGCGGCGAGGGAAGATATGACGGATTGATACCCGTGTTTCGTGGTGCATTTCTTCCTTGACGGCGAAGGACTTGCCGTACTTCCGCTTGCCCGCGGGTTTGCGAAATGAGCAAGCATCCTGCGCGGGATCTGGCAGCAGCAGGAAGGGCGGGATTCTTTTTTTGTTGCAGTAGGACCGATGGAAGCGTATGCCCTGCGGCGGGACACCCCTCCCCAACGAGGGGCTTTTAGCTGGAAGGCTGAGTCAAAATGACTGATCCGAAGATCCCGGCCACGCGGCCGGCCAATCCGCGTTTTTCCTCGGGCCCTTGTGCCAAATTCCCCGGTTACAATCTGAATCTGCTGGCTGACGCGCCCCTGGGCCGTTCGCATCGTGCAGCGGTTGGCAAGGCCAAACTGGCCGAAGCCATCGACCTGACTCGCGAAGTGCTGGGCGTTCCCGCAGACTATCGTATCGGCATCGTGCCCGCATCCGACACCGGTGCCGTCGAAATGGCGATGTGGTCGATGCTGGGTGAGCGCCCGGTTGAGATGCTGGCCTGGGAAAGCTTTGGCGAAGGCTGGGTCACCGACGCGGTCAAACAGCTGAAGCTGGACGCCACCGTGCGCAAGGCCGATTACGGCCAGATCGTTGACTTCAACGACGTCGATTTCAACAAGGACGTGGTGTTCACCTGGAACGGCACGACCAGCGGCGTCCGCGTTCCCAATGGCGACGCAATCCCCGCCGACCGCGAAGGCCTGACCATCTGTGACGCAACCAGCGCCGCATTCGCCATGGAACTGCCTTTTGACAAGCTGGATGTGGTTACCTTCAGCTGGCAAAAGGTGCTGGGCGGTGAAGCTGCGCATGGCATGCTGATCCTGTCGCCGCGCGCGGTTGCCCGCCTGGAAAACTATACCCCCGACCGCCCGCTGCCCAAGATCTTTCGCATGACCAAGGGCGGCAAGTTGAACGAGGGCATTTTCCGGGGCGAGACGATCAATACCCCCTCGATGCTGGCTGTCGAAGACTATCTGGCCGCCCTGAAATGGGCGCAGGGCATTGGCGGTCTGCAAGGGCTGATCGCGCGTGCCGATGCCAATGCCAAGGCCGTGCGCGACTTTATTGCCGACAAGGACTGGATCGCGGATCTGGCCGAAGATCCGGCAACGGCCTCGACCACCAGTGTCTGCCTGAAATTCACCGATCCGGCCATCAAGGACGGCGCAGCCTTTGCAAAGGCCGTTGCCAAACGGCTGGAAAAGGAAGGCGTGGCATTGGACGCCGGCGCCTATCGCGACGCCCCCGCAGGTTTGCGGATCTGGTGCGGTTCGACCGTAGAAGCCAGCGATGTCACGGCTTTGATGCCCTGGATCGAATACGCCTATCGTGCGGAACTCTCGGCACAGTGAATGTGATCCGGCTGCGTCCGGGGGCCAGCCCCCGGACCCCCGGGGTATTTCTGCGAAGAAGAAGATGAAACACGCATCCGCGAGGCCTGGCCCGGATGCTGTCACAAGGAAAAATCAAATGCCGAAGGTACTTGTATCAGACAAACTGTCGGAAACCGCCGTCCAGATTTTCCGCGATCGCGGTGTCGAGGTCGATTACATGCCCGATCTGGGCAAGGACAAGGAAAAGCTGGCCGAGGTCATCGGGCAATATGATGGTCTGGCCATTCGCTCGGCCACCAAGGTGACCGAGAAGCTGCTGGAAAGCGCGACCAATCTAAAGGTCGTGGGACGCGCGGGAATCGGCGTGGACAATGTCGACATTCCGGCTGCCTCGAAGAAAGGTGTGATCGTGATGAACACGCCTTTCGGGAACTCGATCACGACGGCCGAGCATGCGATTGCGATGATGTTTGCCGTTGCGCGACAACTGCCCGAAGCCAGCGCCAGCACCCATGCCGGGAAGTGGGAAAAAAGCCGCTTCATGGGTGTCGAACTGTTCAACAAGACGCTCGGCGTGATCGGCGCAGGCAATATCGGCAGCATCGTAATCGACCGCGCCCTGGGCCTGCACATGAAGGTTCTGGCCTATGATCCCTTCCTGTCGGAAGAGCGCGCCAAGGAAATGGGCGTAACCAAGGTCGAGCTGGACGATCTGTTGGCCAAGGCTGATTTCATCACCTTCCATGTGCCGCTGACCGAGAAGACCAAGAACATCCTGTCGCGCGAGAATATCGCCAAGCTGAAAAAGGGCGTTCGCATCATCAATTGTGCCCGTGGCGGTCTGGTTGACGAGGAAGCCCTGGCCGAGGCACTGAAGGAAGGCCGCGTTGCCGGTGCCGCCTTTGACGTGTTCGCCGTCGAGCCCGCCACGGACAGCCCGCTGTTCAACCTGCCCAATGTTGTCGTGACGCCGCATCTGGGGGCATCGACAACCGAAGCGCAGGAAAACGTGGCGCTGCAGGTGGCAGAACAGATGTCGGACTACCTGCTGACCGGTGCCGTGCAGAACGCGCTGAACATGCCTTCGGTCACGGCCGAGGAAGCCGCTGTCATGGGCCCGTGGATCAAGCTGGCCGGATATCTGGGTGCATTTGTCGGGCAGATGACCGACGAGCCGATCAAGGCCATCAACATCCTGTATGATGGCGTTGCCTCGACAATGAACCTGAACGCGCTGAATGCCTCGGTGATTGCCGGCGTGATGAAGGCGACCAATCCCGATGTGAACATGGTGTCCGCCCCTGTCATGGCGAAAGAGCGCGGCGTTCAGGTTGCGACCACCACCCAGGACAAGGGGGGTGTCTATGAGGGCTATATCAAGCTGACCGTGGTCACCGAGAAGCGCGAACGTTCCATCGGCGGCACCGTCTTCAGCGATGGCAAACCCCGATTCATCCAGATTCGCGGCATCAATGTGGACGCCGAGATTGGCGAGCACATGCTGTACACGCGCAACAAGGATGTTCCCGGCGTCATCGGGGCGCTTGGCGCAACGCTTGGCGATCTGGGCGTGAACATCGCGAACTTTACCCTTGGCCGTTCGGCAACGGGCGACGACGCGATTGCCATCCTTTACCTGGACGAAGCCATCAGCGACGAGGCTCTGGACGCCCTGCGCAGCACGGGAAAATTCCTGCAAGCCCGTCGCCTGCAGTTCGAGCTTTAAGCTCAATTCGCGCGCTGCCTTTCAGGTGGCGCGCCTCTGCCCCGCCCGGGTCAGGCAAGACATGGAAAGGCAGCTCATGCGGCTATATGCGATCGGTGATGTTCACGGACAGCTAGATCTGTTGAAGGCCGCGCATGAGCGGATCCTGCGGGATGGTGGCGAAGAGGCCGTCATTGCCCATGTCGGAGATCTGATTGATCGCGGTCCGGATTCGCGCGGTGTGGTTGACTACCTGATGTCAGGACAGGCCGAGGGGCGTCCCTGGGTCGTCACCCGCGGAAACCACGACCGTTTCCTGGCCAAGTTCCTTTCAGACCCAGACTGGATCGACCCCGGACTGAGTTCGAGGCGGCATTGGATCGAGCATCAGGGGTTGGGTGCGGCCGCCACCCTGGAATCCTATGGTGTCGATCCGACGCTGCCGCGCGACGAAATTCTTGCACAGGCACGCAAGGCCGTACCGGACAGTCACGCGAAATTTCTGGCGACCCTGCCATTGTGGTATCTGCATCCGCTGGCCTTGGTCGTGCATGCCGGTATCCGCCCTGGCGTCGACCTGCATGATCAGGCCGAGGATGACCTGGTCTGGATCCGCAAGGGATTCCTGGAGAGCAATGTGGATTACGGGCCGCTGGTCGTTCACGGCCATACGGCGATCGATACCGCGACACATTACGGCAATCGCCTGAACATCGATGGTGGGGCTGCCTATGGACGGCCACTTTGTGTGGTTGTGATCGAACCCGAAGGGGTGCATCTTGTGACGGATGAGGGGCGAGAGCCGCTGACACCACCCGGGGCCTGAGATGCGCAAGCTACTGCTCTTTCTTTCCGTGATGCCGTTTGGCGCCTTTGCCGAGACGGTGGGGGAAATTGGCGTCGACTGGGTCGGCAACGACATCATCATCGAATCCTTCGAAGACACTGCTGTCGGTGGTGTCACCTGCCATCTTGCCTATTTCAAACGCTCGGTCATCGACAGGTTGAGCAAGGGTAACTGGTTCGAGGATCCCTCCAACAGTGCCATCGAATGCGCACAGACGGGACCGATCGACATCGATGACATTTCACGGGCACCCGATGGAGAAAATGTCTTCAGCGAAAGCCGGTCCCTGATCTTCAAATCGCTGCGGGTGAAACGGGTTCTGGACGAGAAGAACCAGGTCCTGATCTATCTGGCCCATGCCAATGAGGTCACCGAAGGCTCGGCCAAGATGGCCATTGCCACTGTTCCGCTGTTCAATGCAGCGCCCCCTGCGCCCGGGCAGCCTTGACCGGGGGCGACAGAAGTCGGCTTGAAAAACAGACAAATTCTTGTGCTTTGGTAGACAGAATCGTCTTTCGGCGCTAAAAAGCCCGGCAGTCCGGCGTCAAACCGGACCGAGGAGTGAGGTTGTCGCAGATGCAAACACATAATCGCGTTGCGAAATACAGCCTGGGTCAGGTTGTACGCCACCGGAATCGTCCGTTCCGGGGGGTGATCTTTGATGTCGATCCTGAATTTGCCAACACTCAGGAATGGTACGAATCGATCCCCGAAGACGTTCGTCCGGAAAAGGATCAGCCCTTCTACCATCTTTATGCCGAAACCGAGGCGACATATTATGTTGCCTATGTTTCCGAGCAGAACCTGGTTCCCGATGCCTCGGGGGAACCGCTGGAACATCCTGACGTTCTGGACATGTTTGGCGATTTCGAAGAAGGTCGTTATCCTCTGGTCGGACATCTGAACTGATCCTGCAACGGTCAGGTCAGGTCAGGTCGAAGCTTCCTTTCCGCTGTCGTCAAAGGGAATGCTGAAGGCCAGGAAATTGCGCTGTTCTTCACGGTAATAGCACAGCGCCTGGGTCAGATCCTGAATCAGATACCAGCCGAAACCTCCTTCCGGAAGTTCCGCCCCATCTATCAAGGGCAGGCCACGCGGGCGCAGGCATTCATCCGGCAATGTCACGCCGTCATCGGAAATGGCACAGGACAGGCCACTGTCCTGCATGACGACGCTGAGATGGATCAGCGGCACCTGCCCCGGCGTACCGTTCTGGGATATTCTGACGGCATGTTCGGCGACATTGTTCATCACCTCGGCCAGAACCAGTTCCAGCCGGCCCATGGTGTCTTCACCGATCTCGCTGCGAAAACGACTGCGAATATCCGTCAGGGTGCGGCGCACCGTATCGGGGCGCGCCGAAAGCACCCGGTGAAACATTGGCCTGGCACGCGCGATTGCATGCCCGCTCAGCCCGGCCTTCTGCCGTCCTGCGGAAGTCATTCCCTCTGCTCCTCATTCGTGTTGGCGGTGCGAATATCGAAAACAGAATCCATCCTTGTCAGGCGGAACACCCGCTCGACATTCGGGGTCAGCCCGACGAGGATCATCGGCAACTCGGCAGGCATGGCCTTGCGCAGGGCGATCATCGCCCCCAATCCCGAACTATCCATGAAGTCGACCGCCGACATATGCATTTCGACCGGCTTGTGATGACGCAGGATAACCTCGCGCAGCTTGTCCTTGAACCTTGTCGCTATGGCAGCGTCGATCCTGTTCTCACCGATCGAGATGACCAGTGCTGGCTCGGTGTCGGTAACGTTGAACTGCATATGGAACCCTTGCCTGATCCTGACGAATCCAGACTTAGACGGGAAAGGTTACGATCCGGTAAGTGTGCCTCGGGAAATCCCGCCCGGATTCAGCGGCGCAAAAGAAATCAGCGCATGAAGCCCGGGGCCTCATGCGCTGACAAAGCTTGCTTGGCCGGATCGGCCTGTTAGCTGCGGTCGCTGCCGCTCAGAAGATACTGCACGACCTGTTCAGCCGCCTCTTCTGCCGACAGTTCCACCGTGTTCACGGTCAGTTCCGCCAATTCAGGCGCCTCATAGGGGCTGTCGATGCCGGTGAAGTTCTTCAACTCGCCAGCGCGGGCCTTCTTGTACAGACCCTTGACGTCGCGCGCTTCCGCGACCTCAAGCGGGGTATCGACATGGACCTCGATGAACTCGCCCTCGGGCATCAGGTCGCGGACCATCCGCCGCTCCGAACGGAAGGGCGAGATGAAGGCCGTCAGAACGATCAGCCCGGCATCGGTCATCAGCCGCGCAACTTCGCCCACGCGGCGGATGTTTTCCACCCGGTCGGCATCGGTAAAGCCCAGATCGCGGTTCAGCCCGTGGCGCACATTGTCCCCATCCAGAAGGAAGGTGTGCTTGCCCAGAGCATGCAGCTTCTTCTCGACGATATTGGCAATCGTCGACTTGCCCGAGCCCGAAAGGCCGGTAAACCAGACCACGGCGGGTTTCTGGTTCTTCAGCGCGGCATGCGCATCGCGGTCCACATCCACGGCCTGCCAGTGAATGTTCTGGCTGCGGCGCAGCGCAAAATGGATCATCCCGGCCGCGACCGTGGCATTGGTCATCCGGTCGATCAGGATGAACCCACCCAGATCGGGGTTCTGCTCATAGGCTTCGAAGGGAATTGCCCGGTCGGTCGAGATATTCACCACACCGATCGCATTCAGACCCAATGTCTTTGAAGCGACATGTTCGATCGTGTTGACGTTCACCTCGTATTTGGGCTCGGTCACGGTGGCGGTGACGGTCTGCGTGCCGATCTTGAGCGTATAGGGGCGCCCCGGCAGCATGGCGTCTTCGGCCATCCAGACCAGTGTGGCCTCGAACTGGTCGGCAACCTCGCAGGGCTGGTCCGACTGCACGATCACATCGCCGCGCGAACAGTCGATTTCATCCTCGAAGGTCAGGGTCACGGATTGCCCGGCGACGGCGTGATCCAGGTTGCCATCAAAGGTGACAATGGATTTGACCTTCGTTGTCTTGCCCGAGGGCAGGACGCGAATGGCATCGCCCGGCCGGATCACACCCGCACCGATCTGGCCCGCAAAGCCACGGAAGTCCAGATTCGGACGGTTGACCCATTGCACCGCCATGCGGAAGGGATGCCCCTGCATTTCGGTATCGCTGACCGGCGCCTCTTCCAGATGGCCCAGCAACGTTGGCCCCTGGTACCAGGGCATGTTCTCGCTGGGTGTGACGATATTGTCGCCCTTGAGGCCCGAAATCGGAATCGGCAGGAAGCTGTCCATGCCGATCTGTTTGGCGAAATGCGAATAATCGGACACGATCTCATAGAAGCGTTCGGCCGAATAATCGACAAGGTCCATCTTGTTGACGGCCAGCACCACATTCTTGATGCCCAGCAGGTTCACCAGATAGCTGTGCCGCCGCGTCTGCGTCAGCACGCCCTGACGGGCGTCGATCAGGATCACGGCCAGATCGGCGGTCGAGGCACCGGTCACCATGTTCCGGGTGTATTGTTCATGGCCCGGGGTGTCGGCGACGATGAACTTGCGCTTGTCGGTGGCAAAGAAGCGATAGGCGACATCAATGGTAATGCCCTGCTCACGCTCGGCCGCCAGACCGTCGACCAGCAGCGCGAAATCGATTTCCTGCCCCTGGGTGCCCAGGGATTTCGAATCGTTTTCCAGACTGGCCAGCTGATCCTCGAAGATCATCTTGCTGTCATAGAGCAGCCGCCCGATCAGCGTGGATTTGCCATCATCGACCGAACCGCAGGTGATGAAGCGCAGCATGGTCTTGTGCTGGTGCTTCAGCAGATAGGCGTCGATATCGTCGGCGATCAGCTGGTCGGTGACGTAGACGGGGTCTTTCACGTCCTGGTCCATCAGAAATACCCCTCTTGCTTTTTCTTTTCCATCGAGGCGGATTGATCATGGTCGATCGCGCGGCCCTGCCGTTCCGAAGTGGTGGTCAGCAGCATTTCCTGGATCACTTCGGGCAGGGTGCTGGCTTCGGACTCCACGGCGCCGGTCAGGGGATAGCATCCCAGGGTCCGGAAACGAACGGATTTCATCTGCGGCTCTTCGCCCTCACGCAGCGGGAAGCGATCGTCATCGACCATGATCAGCAGGCCGTCACGCTCGACCACCGGGCGCGGTTTCGAGAAATACAGCGGCACGATATCGATGCCTTCAAGGTGGATATATTGCCAGATATCCAGTTCGGTCCAGTTCGACAGCGGGAAGACCCGGATCGATTCCCCCCTGGATTTGCGGGTGTTATACAGGCGCCACAGCTCCGGGCGCTGGTTCTTCGGATCCCAGCGGTGGTTGGCCGAGCGGAACGAGAAGATACGTTCCTTGGCACGGGATTTCTCCTCGTCCCGACGCGCACCGCCAAAGGCCACGTCAAAATTGTATTTGGTCAGCGCCTGTTTCAGACCGTCGGTCTTCCACATGTCGGTATGCAGGCTGCCATGATCAAAGGGATTGATGCCCTTTTCCATGGCCTCGGGATTGTGATGAACCAGCAGCTTCATCCCGGCCTCTTCCGCGGCACGGTCGCGCAGCTCATACATGGCCTGGAACTTCCAGGTCGTATCGACATGCAGCAACGGGAACGGCGGCGGCGCCGGGTAAAATGCCTTTTTCGCAAGATGCAGCATGCATGCCGAATCCTTGCCGACAGAGTACAGCATCACGGGATTGTCGGCATTTGCCACAACCTCCCGCATGATATGGATGCTCTCTGCTTCCAGGCGCTGCAGATGGGTCAGCGTTTCTTGGCTGATGCTGGGATCAGTATCGGTTTGAGATGACATGGCCATGGGTTCTTATGTTTATGCAGCCTTCGATTTGGCAGATTTGCGCAACAAGTCCAAGCGCGGGACGTATATTTTCCGGAAATTGTGCAGATGCCCCACAGTCCCGCGAAACCCCGGAACAGGCCGAAAAGGTGGCCCAGGTCTGTCAATCGCATGAAATCTCGGGAAACTTTCTTGCCATGCCGGTAATGTGACGGATTTCAGACAGGTCGGCGCTGCCTGCGGCTTGCAGAACTCTGCCCAAGTCTTCGACATTGAGGCAATGCCGAAACCACGTTAATCAGGGCGCAAGGCTCCCCCGGAGGAAAATATGGCAGACAAAACCCATCGCGCCCGCATCACACCCGAAGAGGCGCTGGCCTATCACATGGACCCGCATCCCGGAAAATACGACATCGTGGCCTCGACCCCGATGACGACGCAGCGCGATCTGTCGCTGGCCTACAGCCCGGGCGTCGCCGTGCCGGTTCAGGCGATCGCCGACCAGCCGGAAACAGCTTATGACTATACGACCAAGGGCAATATGGTCGCGGTGATCTCGAATGGCACCGCCATCCTTGGCATGGGCAATCTGGGCGCTTTGGCCAGCAAACCGGTGATGGAAGGCAAGGCCGTTCTGTTCAAGCGCTTTGCCGATGTGAACGCCATCGACATCGAACTGGACACCGAAGATGCCGAGGAAATCATCAATGCCGTGCGGCTGATGGGACCGACCTTCGGGGGTATCAATCTGGAAGACATCAAGGCGCCCGAATGTTTCATCATCGAGCAGCGCCTGAAAGAGTTGATGGATATTCCAGTCTTTCACGATGACCAGCACGGGACCGCGGTGATCTGCGCGGCCGGCCTGCTCAATGCGCTGGAACTGTCGGGCAAGAAGATCGAGGATGTCCGCATTGTGCTGAACGGTGCCGGGGCGGCCGGAATCGCCTGCCTTGAACTGTTGAAATCCATGGGCGCGCGGCATGAAAACTGCATCATGTGCGACACCAAGGGCGTGATCTATCAGGGCCGCACCGAAGGCATGAACCAGTGGAAATCGGCCCATGCCGCCGTCACCGATGCCCGCAGTCTTGAAGAGGCTATGAAGGGTGCCGATGTCTTTCTGGGCGTCAGTGCCAAGGGCGCGGTCACCCAGGAGATGGTGCAATCCATGGCCGAGAACCCGGTGATCTTCGCCATGGCCAATCCCGACCCGGAGATCACCCCCGAGGACGCCCATGCGGTGCGCCCCGATGCCATCGTCGCGACGGGCCGCAGCGACTATCCCAATCAGGTCAACAATGTTCTGGGCTTTCCCTATCTGTTCCGTGGTGCGCTGGACATCCATGCCCGCGCCATCAACGACGACATGAAGATCGCCTGCGCCCGTGCCCTGGCCGAACTTGCCCGCGAGGATGTGCCCGACGAGGTCGCGGTGGCCTATGGTCGCAAGCTGCAATTCGGACGCGACTATATCATCCCGACACCCTTTGACCCGCGACTTATCCATGTCGTGCCGCCCGCCGTGGCTCAGGCCGGGATGGATACCGGCGTCGCGCGCCGCCCGATCATCGACATGGAGGGCTATGTCCAGACGCTGCGCGCCCGCATGGATCCGACGGCCACCATCCTGCAGGGCATCCATGCCCGCGCCCGCCAGAAACAGGCCCGCATGATCTTTGCCGAGGGCGACGACCCGCGGGTCCTGCGCGCCGCCGTGGCGTGGCAGCGCCGTGGCATGGGGCAGGCCTTGGTGGTCGGACGCGAAAGCGACGTCAAGGACAAGCTGGCCGCCGAAGGGCTGGCCGATGCCGCACGCGAAATCACCGTGGTCAATGCCGGCAATTCGCGCCATCTCGATGCCTATCACGAGTTTCTCTATGCCCGCCTTCAGCGCAAGGGCGTTGATCGTGAAGACGCACAGAAGATGGCCAATCGCGACCGCCATATCTTTGGCGCGCTGATGCTGGCCCATGGTCATGGCGACGGGCTGGTGACCGGAGCCACCCGCAAGAACGCGCCGGTTCTGGCCCAGATCGGCCATGTTTTCGACCTGCGCCCGCAGGACGGTGCCGTCGGCATCACCGGGGTGTTGCATAATGGCCGGATCGTTCTGATCGGGGACACCTTGGTGCATGAATGGCCCGAGGCCGAGGATCTGGCCGATATTGCAACGCGCGGCGCGGCCGTTGCCCGTGGGCTGGGGCTGGAGCCACGGGTGGCCTTCCTGTCATTTTCGAATTTCGGCTATCCGGTCAGCGAACGGGCGATCAAGATGGCCGAGGCCCCGAAGGTGCTGGACCAGCGCGGAGTCGATTTCGAATACGAGGGAGAAATGACCGTGGACGTCGCGCTGAACCCGGAATCGGCGGCGCGCTATCCCTTCAGCCGCCTGACCGGACCGGCCAATGTGCTGGTTGTGCCGGCCCGGCATTCGGCTTCGATCTCGGTCAAGCTGCTGCAGGAAATGGCGGGTGCGACCGTCATCGGCCCGATCCTGACCGGTGCGCCCCACCCCATCCAGATCTGTTCCACGACCTCGACGGTCAATGACATTCTGAACATGGCCGCCATTTCCGCCGGCGGGCTGGGCATGATCAAGTAGCCCGGCCTGAATGGCTTGCTCTCTGCCCGTCAGCGGGCAGAGAGATGGATCCCGGCAATCGTGCAACGCACCGAACCGCCCGCCATTTCGATGGTGGGAATATTCAGCGGCACCAAGGTGGTGCTCTGCTGGATGGTGGCAATCTGATCGGGCTGCAATGCGTCGAAAGCGGTTTGCGACAGTGCCAGAATACGCCCTGTGGCCCCCTGCAATTCAATCGCATTCCCGGCAAAACGGGCGATCTGCTCCTCGCTCAGCGAGATGATCTCGCGGCCCGATTGCCGCAAACGGGACAGGATCTCACCGCGCCGCGCGGCATCGGTGATCATGCCATCTCCGATCATGGCGAAATCGGTGCCGATGCACATCATCACATTGGTATGATAGACCGGCGCACCCGCGCTGTCGGCGGCCGGAAAGACCATCGGCTCGAAATTGAAATGCGTGCAAAAGCGTTCCAGCGCGACGGGATTTGTCCGGTCCGACTGCGCGGCATAGGCCACGCGGCCTATGTGATCCAGGACCATCGCGCCGGTGCCTTCCAGATACAGCCCGTCCGCCTCCAGCCCGGAATAGTCGATCACATCCTGCACCCGATAGCGGGTTTTCAGCATCTCGATCACATCCGGGCGACGTTCCAGCCGCCGGTTGGGTGCCTTCATCGGAAAGATGGCGACATGGCCGCCGGCATGGGTCGAAAACCAGTTGTTGGGAAAGACGCAGTCCGGCGTATCGGGGTCGGTCCCCTCGAAGACATGAACGGTGACGCCCGCCTGCTGAAGCTGCCGCACGGCCTCACTGTGTTCGCGATAGGCACGTCCGGCCAGATCGCCACCGGCAGCCTGACGCGCCTGAAAGCTGTTGTCTGCGGCCGTCTGCGTGTTCACCGTGAAATGATGCGGCCGCACCATGACGACCGCCGCCGGAGCCTGAACCGATGGCCGGCTCATGCCGCGCCCTCTGACAGGGTGGCGCGCTGAAGCATGCCGAACAGGTCGCGCGGATCATCAGGGTCGGCGACAAGATCAAGCTGCTGGCACAGACCGGTTGCCGCCAGCTTGTCGCGCACGAAACGCAGCGCCGAGAAATCCTCGGTCGCAAAGCCGACTCCGTCGAACAGGGTGATCTGGCGGGCATCGCGACGCCCCTGGGCTGCACCTGTGATCACCTGCCACATCTCGGTGACGGGGAAATCCTCGGGCATCTGCTGGATTTCACCCTCGACCCGGGTCTGGGGCGGATATTCGACAAAGACAGTCGCGCGTTTCAGAATATCGCTGTGCAGCTCGGTCTTGCCGGGGCAATCGCCACCGATGGCGTTGATATGGACACCTGCGCCGACCATGTTGTCGGTCAGGATCGTTGCGTATTGCTTGTCCGCGGTGCAGGTGGTGATGATCTGCGCCCCCTCGATTGCCTCTTGCGGGCTGGAACAGGCGGTCAGGTCAAATCCCAGTCCCGACAGATTCCCGATCAGCTTGTCGGTGGCCTTGCGATCGATATCGTACAGCCGCAAACGCGACACGCCGCACAGAGCCCGCATCGCCAACGCCTGGAACTCGGATTGTGCGCCATTGCCGATCATCGCCATCGTATCGGCAGCTTCCGGAGCCAGGTAGCGCGCCACAAGCGCCGAAGTCGCCGCCGTGCGCAGCGCCGTCAGCAGGGTCATTTCCGACAACAGCACCGGATAGCCGGTATCCACATCCGCCAGCAAACCGAAGGCCGTCACGGTTTGCAGGCCGGATTTCGTGTTCTTGGGGTGGCCGTTCACATATTTGAAACCATAAACCTCGCCATCCGAGGTCGGCATCAGCTCGATCACGCCCTCTGCCGAATGCGATGCAATGCGCGGAGTCTTGTCAAAGGATTCCCAGCGGCGGAAATCATCCTCGATATAGCCTGCAATGCCTTTCAGCATCTCTTCAATGCCGATGCGATGGATCAGCCGCATCATGTTTTCAACGCTGACGAATGGCACAAAAGCCAGTTCCGAAGGGGCAACAGCAGCCATGACGAACCTCATTCATTTCCGTTGCATGGAAATATGAACACCGCAAATTGCATAAGAAATACCAATTTTGCTGGATATTTCTTCAAGAATTATGCAATTTATACAGGTTGATCATACAAATTGACTGAACACATGACGAATGAACCCGGCAAGCATGTCTTTGACGATCACGACCGGATGCTGATCAGCCTGCTGCGCAAGGACGGGCGCGCTCCGGTGTCAAAACTGGCGCAGATCATGGGAGTTTCGCGGGGCACCGTGCAGACCCGGCTGGACCGCCTGCTGGCCTCGGGGGCCTTGCTGGGCTTCACCGCAAGGGTGCGCGAAGATTACGACAGCAGCCGCATCCGCGCGATCATGATGATCGAGGTGGTCGGGCGCAACACATCCCATGTCATCCGCAAACTGCGCGGCCTGCCCGAACTGGCAATGATGCATACCACCAGCGGGAAATGGGATCTGATCGCGGAAATCATCGTCGACGATCTGGCCCAGTTCGACCGCGTGCTGCGCGATGTGCGCATGGTGGATGGGGTGCTGAACAGCGAGACCAGCATCCTGCTGTCCAGCATCTGACCCCTTCGCGCTGCGGAAGGGGCCAAAGGCTCAGTTCCGCGCGGGCAATGTCTTGCCGGGATTGAGGATGCCCAGGGGATCGAATGCCTGTTTGACCGCCCGCATCATCTCCAGCGCGACCGGATCCTTGAAGCGGGCCATGGGTGCCAGCTTGGACAGACCCACCCCATGCTCAGCCGAGAAGGTGCCGCCCATCTCTATCGCCAATTGGTCTATCTGTGCCCGCAGCGCGGATTTCAGCTGGCGATCGTCACGGCTGGGAAAACAGGTGTAGTGGATGTTCCCATCCCCCAGATGCGCGACCGACAGTCCGCTGCAATCGGGATCAATGGCACGCAGCAATGGCTCGATATCACGCAGGTAATCGGCCACGCGATTCAGCGGCACGGCGATATCGGTGTCGATGAAGGGCTTGCGGTGAAAGGCGATCTCGGCCGCCGCCTCACGCCTTGCCCACATCTCGCGGCGCTGTGCCTCGTTCTGGGCAATTACGGCGTCCGTGACCTCTTCGCGTTCCATCCAGTCCGACAACACCTGCTCCATGACGTCGCTCAGCCCGCTGTCGCGGGTGGCCGCCATCTCGACCAGCAGATTGACGGGATGGGGTGCGTCAAAGGGTTCGCGCGCATCGGGAATCACCGCCAGATGCCCCTCGATAAAGCTGCGCGGCATGAACTCAAAGGCGACCACCGCCCCGCCCGAGGCATCCTGCAGCGCGTTGAGCAGGTCGGGCGCCCTGTCAAGTGACGACATGGCCACCATTGCCGTGGCCTGCTGCACCGGTCGCGGGTGCAGCTTCATCACCGCCGCCGTGATGATGCCCAGTTGCCCTTCGGCGCCGATCATCAGGTTGCGCAGATCCAGACCCGAGTTATTCTTGTGCAGGGCCGTCATCAGATCCAGCACGCGTCCATCAGCCAGCACGACCTCCAGCCCCAGACACAAATCGCGTGTATTGCCATAGCGCAGCACATTCGCCCCGCCGGCATTGGTGGACAGCACCCCGCCGATCATCGCCGAACCGGCCGCGCCGAAGGACAGCGGGAAGGTCAGCCCATGCTCTTCTGCCGCAGCATCCAGCGCGGCGACCACCACCCCGGCCTCGACCGTGGCGATCCGCGCATCGGGACGAATGTCGCGAATGCGGTTCATCCGCTCCACCGACAGCATCACCGCGCCATCCGCCAGCCCCCCGCCCACAAGGCCGGTATTTCCTGACACGGGCACGACCGGCAAACGATGTTGCGAGGCCAGGCGCAGAATGGCGGAAACCTCGTCACGGCTGGCGGGACGGACCACCGCAAGTGGCTGGGCCTGATAGCCCCCCGTCCAGTCGCTGGCCCATCTGGCGCAATCAGCTCCGGTCAGGACATGGGACGGTCCGACGATTTCGCTGAGGGATTGGACAATGGACATGGCGGACTCCGGTTTCAGCCCGGCGCATCGGCACACGGACCGCGACAATGATATTGTGTTCGGGAACCGCAGGAACGGGCCCGTCGGTTCGGGCGGCACCATGGGGCGAATCTGTCGCATTCGCAATCCGTTCCCGCTGTGGCTGGCTTGTCGCAAATCTGAATGAGCAGCCAGGTATCCGGTCACGAATGGCTTGCCTCGTGGTCAGGTTTCACGCCATCTTGCAGCGACCTGTCTCGGATAATGGTGACATGAGATTTTCGCTTTCTGCCCTCCTGGCTATCGGTCTTGCCGGACTTCAGCTTCTGGCGGTGCTGGCAGTCGTGTTCTCATCCTATGTCACCTCGGAACGCGTGCTGCTTGACCATGCGCGCAGCCTTCTCAGCGATGTCGGCACGAATACGGCCGAACATTCAAAGGGCTTTCTGGACCCCGCTCGCGGGGCCGCCGAACTTGCAGCACGCCTGGCCCAGCACAAGGTCGTCGCCAGCGATGATCCCAACCAGCTGGAATTGTTCCTGTTCCAGCAGTTGCAGATCACCCCGCAATTCTCGGGGCTGTATTTCGGCGGCGAGGACGGAAGCTTCGTCTATGTCATGCGCAGCGACGGTCCCGGACCCTATCGATCGAAGCTGATCACCTTTCCCAATGGCCAGCGCAGGGTCGAATTCGTCTGGCGCAACGAGGATTTCAGCCGCGTTCGCGATGAACTGGACCCGACAGACACATTCGATCCGCGCAGCAGGCCATGGTATGACCGTGCCAAGAAGAGCCTGACGACCATCTGGACCGATCCCTATATCTTCTTTTCGTCCCAGCAGCCCGGCATCACGCTGGCCGCGCCGGTTCTGGAAGGCAGTTCGAACATCAAGGGCGTCGTCGGCGTAGATATCGAGATCAGCAATATTTCGGAGTTCCTGGCACGTCTCAAGATCGGCAAGAGCGGAAAGGCGCTGATCATCAACCGCAATGGCGACGTCATCGCCCATCCGGACCAGTCGCTGATCAAGATCCGTGACAACCAAGGCACATTGCGCTTTGTCAGCATCGATGAATTCGGCGATCCCATTGCCCGTGCGGCCTTTTCCGAACCAGACAAGAGCATCGGTTTTCCCGTGAAGGAAGAGCTCTTTTCCGAGTTCACCATCGGCCATCGTGACTATATCGCCGATGTTATGCCGGTCATCAGCGAACAGCTGCCCTGGACCATCGCCGTCTATGCCCAGCAGGACGATTTCATTGGCGAGATCAAGCGCAACAGGGCCAAGAACGTCTGGATCGCTGTCATGGTCGCCGCCATCACCGGTGTCGCCGGCCTGATCCTGGCAAATTACATCTATCAGCCCGTGCGCGCCTTCGCGGTCAGGTCAGCCCTCATCTCTCAGGGCGAAGCCGATCCGTCCGAACCGCTGCCCCGCACCTACAAGGAATTGTCGCAGGCCAATGAATCACTGGTTCAGCAGATCGTCGCGCGCAAGAAGGCCGAACGCGAATATGGCCAGACCTTCAACCTGTCCTCGCGTGCGATGGCGCAGATTTCCTCGCGCACGGGACGGTTCATCCGGGTGAATGCGAAGCTGTGCCAGGTTACCGGCTACAGCAGCGAAGAACTGTTGTCGATGCGCTATACCGATCTGATCGCGCCGCAGGACAAGGGCAAGCTGACCCCGCTTTCGGAACTGTCCGACGATACCTTTGCCATCAACAATGACATGCGAATCCTGCGCAAGGACGGTGCGCTGATCAATCTTTCGGTCAATGCCATCCTCATTCGCGATCAGGCCGGAAACCCGCTGCATGCCGTCGTGACGATGGATGACATCACCATGGTGAAGGCGCGCGAGCAGGAGATCGTCCGCCTGAACCGCGATCTGTCCCATCTGGCGCGCGGCAATACCATGGGCGAGATGGCGGCAGGGCTGGCCCATGAATTGAACCAGCCATTGGCGTCGATTGCCCAGAATGCCGATACCGGTCTGCTGGTCGTCGGAAATGCCGGCAACAGCGCCCCCGAACTGCGCGAGATACTAGAAGAGATCGAACAGCAATCCCTGCGCGCCGGTGAGATCATTCGCGCGCTGCGCGGCTTTATCAGCAAGGACGAAATCCACATATCCGAATTCGATCTGGCCGAATTGCTGGAACAGTCAAGGCTTCTGGTGCATGCCGAAGCCATCGAAGCCAATGTCCGGATCCGGTCCGAACTGCCCGGGGACCTGCCGATGGTGCGCGCCAACCGCATCCAGATCGCACAGGTTCTGGTGAATCTGCTGAGGAATGCAATCGAGGCAATTGCCGAGGCGAATTCCCCGATCCGCGAAATCACCATCCGCGGAACCGCGCGCAACGGCATGATCGAGGTCCGGATCGAGGATACCGGCCCCGGAATCAGCCCCGAGATCAACCTGTTCACGAAATTCGAAACCACCAAGAAAACCGGCATGGGGCTGGGCCTGTCCATCTGCCGTTCGATGATCGATGCCAATGACGGCAAGATGTGGCTGGACGAAACATATACTCAGGGTGCACGTTTTTGCTTCACGGTTCCCGCTGCGGGCGGGGACGGCAGCAAGATTGCGCCCAAAGCCGTTTGACAAGCTATTCCCAGCCATTTTCGCTATATGATGTATTCGTTATATGACATATTCATAACTGCACGACATGCAGTATCAGCCCTTCCTGATGCCGCAACATGGATAGTCTGTCATGTCCGGAACTGAAAAAAATCTTACCGTGTTTGTCGTTGACGACGATCCTGCCGTCAGAACCTCGCTGGCGCGTGCTCTGGTGATGCGTGGCTTCACGACCGAAACCTTCCAGAATGCCCAGGACTTTCTGGAAACCTACGAGGAAAACCCAGCGAATGGCTGCCTGATACTGGATTACGGCATGCCCGGAATGTCGGGACTGGAACTGCAGGAACATCTGAACAGAACCGGGAAATCCCTGCCCACGATCTTTATCACCGGCCATGGGGGCATTCCCGAATCCGTGCAGGCGATGAAGGCCGGGGCGCTGGACTTCCTGGAAAAACCCTTCAAGCAGTCGGATCTGATCGAACGCATCCATATGGCGCTGCATCTGGCCGAAGAGAGCCGTTCCAACGCACAGGTCCAGATCGAGCTGAGATCCCGCTTTGAACGCCTGACCCCCCGCGAAACAGAGATCGTCGATCACATCCTTGCCAATCCGCGCGAGATCTCCAGCAAGGAAATCGGCCGTCACCTGGACATAAGCCCCCGGACGGTGGATCACCACCGGGCCCGCATTCTTGAAAAGCTGGATGTCGCCTCGGTGGTGGAACTGATCGATCTGGCGCGGCGCGCGGATTACTACGGCCGGGCCGACTGACGTCGAACCCAACATCCGGGGCATGGTCTGTCCGGCAGCCCCCCGCGGACGGCGGGCGATGACGCCAGAGTTGCTCGTGGCCGTCACGCCTCAATCAAGGGTCGAAATCCGGTCGCGACGGCCTGTACGTTTGACATGCACATGCAGAGCGGCAATCTGAGGTTGCGCAATGAAGGACTGTTCGCCGTGAAACTGCCCGACCCCAGTCAGGCCCGCCTGATGATCACAGATCGCGACGGAGATCTGTCGTTCAGCGGTGCACTTGTGGTCTGGACCCTTCCCCAAACCCCGCAACAGACTGCAACTCGGATCGACCTGTCGGCCGTGGAACAGCTTGATACGGCCGGCGCCCATTACCTCGCCGTTCAGCGAAATGCCGGGGCCAGACTTGTCGGCCTGTCACAATCGCAGGCGCAGCTGCTGGAAACGGTATCCGATGCGATCCCCACGCCCGATGCCCTGCCCATACCACTGATCTGGTGGCGCCAGATCCTGCAGCAGACCGGAATACAGGTCGTCGCGGGGCTGTCGATCTTTCGGCAATTGACCGAATATCTGGGCCGGTTTCTTGCCGCATTCCTGCGTGGCATCCGCCATCCGTCACAATTCCGCCTGACCTCTCTGGTCCATCATTGCCAGGAAACGGGGCTGCGCGCGGTTCCCATCGTTGCCGTCATGTCATTCCTGATCGGCGTGGTTCTGGCATTTCAGGGCGCTGCGCAGTTGCGCCAGTTCGGGGCCGAAGTCTTTGTCGTCGATCTGATCGCCATCTCGGTTCTGCGCGAACTGGGCATCCTGCTGACTGCCATCGTCGTGGCAGGGCGAACCACATCGGCGCTGACGGCCTCGATTGGTTCGATGAAGATGCGCGAGGAAATCGACGCCATGCGCACGCTGGGGATGGACCCCGACATGGTGCTGATCCTGCCACGGGTTCTGGCACTGGTGCTGATGCTGCCAATCCTTGGGCTGGTTGCGGATCTGTCGGGATTGCTGGGCGGCGCGATCATGTCATGGATCGAACTGAAGGTATCGCCCTCTATGTTCCTGACGCGGCTGTCCGACATCAGCGTGGATCATGTCATCGTCGGTCTGGTCAAGGCCCCGGTCTTTGCGCTGATCATCGGCGTGATCGGCTGTCACGCGGGCATGATGGTCGGCAAGGACGCCGAATCCCTTGGCAGCCAGACATCAGCCTCGGTCGTGGCTGCAATCTTTGCCATCATCATCGCGGATGCTGCCTTTTCCGTCCTCTTCTCGGTGATCGGCATATGAGCGTCGAGAACGTCATCAAGGTCCGTGGCCTGCGCACCCAGTTCGGTGATCATGTCGTCCACAAGGATCTGGATCTGGAGCTTCGCCGCGGAGAGATTCTTGGCGTCGTCGGAGGCTCTGGCACGGGAAAATCGGTCCTGCTGCGCAGCATCGTCGGATTGATCAAACCGGCTTCGGGGGAAATCTCGGTCTTTGGTCGCGATGTGACCGCGTTGTCGGGCGCGGAACGCGAAGCGATCGAACGGCGCTGGGGCGTGATGTTCCAGGATGGCGCGCTGTTTTCATCGCTGACCGTGCAGGAAAATGTCGAGGTGCCACTGCGCGCCGTCCCCGGTCTGTCGGACGAACAGCGCGTCAGCCTTGCGCAGTTGAAGGTGTCCATGGCCGGGCTGCCCTACAAGGCCAATGCCGATTACCCGTCGGATCTGTCGGGCGGCATGCGCAAACGTGCCGGTCTGGCCCGCGCATTGGCGCTTGACCCCGAAATCGTCTTTCTCGACGAGCCAACCGCCGGGCTTGACCCGATCGGCGCGGATGCCTTTGACAGGCTGATCGTCGGGCTGCGCGACGCACTGAACCTGTCGGTCTTTCTGGTCACCCATGATCTTGATACCCTGCATGCCTGTTGCGACCGGATCGCGGTGCTTGCGGAAAAGAGGGTGCTGACCACGGGAACGATGGCAGAGATGCTGAAGGTGGATCATCCTTGGGTCCGCGAATATTTCCACGGTCCGCGCGCACGCGCCGCGCAGCCGGCCGACCAGATCGAAGGATAACAGGATGGAAACCAAGGCGAATTACGTCCTGATCGGCGCATTTGCGATAGCCGGGTTTCTGGGGATCATCGGTTTCCTGCTGTGGTTCGCCAAGCTCGAACTGGATCAGCAATTCGCCTATTACGACGTGTATTTCAACGAGGTTTCGGGCCTGGGCGTCTCTTCCGATGTGCGCTTTGCGGGGCTGAAGGTCGGATCGGTCGTCGATATCGACCTGGCCCCCCAGCAGAATGCCCCCGTGCGGGTGCGCCTTGAGGTGGACGAGGATACGCCGGTGCGCGTGACCTCGCGCGCTTCGGTGGAATCTCAGGGCGTGACCGGCGTATCCAATATCTCGATCACTGCCGGGACGCAAAGCTCTCCGCTTCTCAGGGATTCAACCGATGAAGATGTGCCGGTGATCCCTTCCAGCAAATCGGCCCTGCAGAAACTGACGCAGGAAGGCCCCGAGATCATCGACAAGCTGGGCACCGTTGCGGACCGGCTGACGCTGTTGCTCAGCGATGAGAATGTGCAGCGCGTCTCAAATATTCTGGACAATGTCGAACATTCCAGCGCCAATCTGGATCAGGCGATTTCCGATGTGTCATCGGCCACCGGCGCCATCGGTCAGGCCGCAGACGGGATCGCGGCCTTCGGCGGCAAGCTGGACACGCTCAGCGCGACCGCCGAAACCGCGCTGCAGAATTTCTCGGATGCCGCCAAACAGGCCGATGGCACGCTGTCCGCCGCAACCGGCACACTGGATGAAGTCCGCGGCTATGTAGCTGGAGATCTGAAGGATCTGACGCAGACGCTGAACGAAACGGCCGGTGAACTGCGCGGCGATTTCGCGCGGCTGTCCACGCGGGCCGAGGACAGCCTGACCAAGCTGGACCTGGCGCTGACATCGGGAAATGATGCCTTCAAGGCCGCGACCGAGATGTTCGGCACCGACCTGGGACCGGTCATCTCTGATCTGCGCAACACCCTCGGAAAGGTGAACACCGCCCTTGGCAGCGTCTCGGACAACCTGCCCGAGATCATGGAGCAGCTGCGCAGCGCCGCCACATCGGCCGCAGATGCCTTCAGCTCGCTTCGTGGCGTTCTGGACAGCGCCCGCAGCCCCGTGCAAAGATTCACCGCCGAAGCCCTGCCACAATTTTCGCGCCTGTCTGTTGAACTGCGCGGTCTGGTTGCCGATACGGATGCGTTGATCAACTTGTTGAAACGCAATCCGGCCCAGCTGCTGACCGGCCCGCGCACCCCTGAGTTCCGTCGTTGAGGTTCCCGATGCACCGTTCAAGTTTTGCTCTGCTGGCCCTTTTCGCCTTGCTGCCGGGATGCTCGATCATTTCCGCACTGGAGGGGGGGCCGGATCGGGACGTGTTTGAACTGCGCGCGCCCAGCTTTGAACATACATCCTGCGGGCGCCGCCATGCAACCGAGCTGGTCGTTGAGTTGCCCAAGACCCGTGGCACGCTGGACAGCGAGCGCATCATGATCCGCCCCTCGGCGCTTCAGACCCAGTATCTGCCCGACGCGGAATGGGGAGATACCGTCCCCGTCACCCTGCAGCGCCTGCTGGTGCAGGGATTGGGCAGCTATGACAGCTTCAGCCATGTCGGTCGCGCGCCGCTGGGGCTGGCCGGCGATTATGCCCTGATCAGCGAGATCGATGCCTTCAATGCCCGGATCAATGGGGATGCGATCACCGTCAGAATGGCCGTCAAGGCGCAGCTGGTGCGCGAAATGGACGCCAGCGTGGTTTCGCGCGAAGCTTTTGACATCGAGATTCCCGCCGCCAGCAGCAAGACCGCCGACCTGATCCCGGCCTTCGATCTGGCGGGACAGGAACTGACTGCACAGATGACGCAATGGGCATTGCGCGCGACGGGCGTGAACCCGTCATCTTGCCGTTGATCGCCATTGCTTGCCATCAAGAGACATAGGCAACAGCACCTACGTAATCGCGCGAATAGCCTGACGGACCGAAATGTTCGATAAGGATGCAAGTCGAGGCAAGCAGACATGCCGAGACCTTTTTCATGGTGTTATTTCTAGGTCGTACAAGCTGTCCGACCCTGAGCTTGGGTAGCGAGTAGCAGATTTACAAGTAATTAAAATCAATACTTTTTTCGATTCGCCGCCGGAAGTGCATGCCCCTCTTCAGTGCATTCCGGCGGTTTTTTTCATGTTCGGCCCGATGATCTTGCAAGTGGAGCCTTCCAGGGCATGATCTCGGCATCCATCCATTTGCCATGAACCGCATTGGGAAAGACGATCCAGTCCACACCAAAGCGATGGGCGTGATCCTCGGTCAGGCGATGCTGGTGCTGCAGATCGTCAGTGGCAAAACCGCCATCGAAATCATGCAATGTGTCCCCCAGCTGAAGGATGATGCGATAGTCGCTTTCGATCGCGGCGCGCCGCACCGATTTCGGCGGACCGAACAAAAGCACATGATCGGCATCCACCTGCGGTAATCCAAGCCGGGACAGGGTCGCGATCGTCGCCATCTTGTTTTCATCGAAACGGTCGGAAACATAGAATATCGTCACGCCCAGCCTGTCGGCCAGGGCCAGGAAATCGGCGGCACCGGGAATCAGATGCGGGTCGCCTTCGCGCTCCCACAGTTTCCAGGTTTCGATATTGTCGTGGCGCTCGTCCAGGGTCATTGCATGTGCCATGACCGCCGAGTTGTCCAGAATCGTCTCGTCGATATCGGACATGATCGCCAGCCCCTGCCCCTGACCGCCTGCGGCATCGACCGCCGCCTGCAGGCGCAGGGTTGCCAGGGCATAGCATTGCCTTTGCAGCGCCTTGATCTCGGCTGACTGCTGCTGATAGCGGATGGCCACCGCATGTTCGCGCGGATGACGGTTTGCACTGTGATCGCTCATGGTTGGCCCTTGTTGATTGCGTTGCGGACGCTAGGTGGCGCCGGGCGAAAGGTCAAATCCGCTTACGCTCCTGCTGACCTCACCATGGGCATCTGCGATGGCTTTTCGCGTACCGGCAAATGGATCAGCGCGCTTATCGCCCCGACACCCACGCCGACCCACCAGACCAGCGTGTAATCGCCATAGCGGTCGTAAAGCGCACCGCCCAGCCAGACCCCCAGAAAAGAGCCGATCTGATGCGACAGGAACACGAATCCATACAGCGTTCCCATGTAGCGCAGACCATAAATATAAGCGACCAGACCCGAGGTCAGCGGCACCGTTGCCAGCCACAGCGCCCCCATGACCAGAGAAAACAGGATCACCGTCTGGGGTGTGATCGGCGCCAGGATAAAGGCCGCTGCGGTCAGCGTGCGCAGCGCATAGATTCCGGCCAGCAGATATTTCTTGCTGTAGCGCTTGCCCAGCCACCCGGCCAGAAGCGATCCGGCGATATTGGCCAGACCGATCAGGCTGATTGCAATGGCCCCCAGCGCCGAGGTGCTGGTGATCCCGATGGAGGCCAGCGTGCCAAGGGGGCTGATCGGTCCGCACATCTCGGTAATCATGGCCGGGAAATGGGCGGTGATGAAACCCAACTGATAGCCGCAGGAAAAGAAGCCGATAAAGATCATCAGAAAGGACGGGTCGCGAAAGGCCCGCCCCAGCACGCTGCCAAGGCTCTCTTCAAGCTCGTCGCGGCTGGCGGGTTTGCCGCCTCCAAGCATGGGCAGGAACAGCAGACAGCCCAGCACGATCACGCCAAAGATGATGAAGACAGCCTGCCAGCTGTAGAATGCCAGCAATATCTCGGCCAGAGGGGCGCCAAAGACCTGTCCGGCCGAACCCGCCGCCGTGGCGATCCCCAGCGCAAGGCTGCGGTTGTCATCACTGGCCGCCCGGCCGACCACCGCCAGAATGACACCAAAGCCGGTTCCCGCGACCCCGAATCCGACCATCACCTCCAGCAACTGCATGCTTGCCGGGGTGGTGGCAAAGGCCGTCAGGATCAGGCCTGCCGAATACAGCAGCGCGCCCAGAATGATCGCCCAACGATCCCCCCATCTTTCGGCAAGGGCGCCAAACAGCGGCTGTCCGATGCCCCAGGCCAGATTCTGGATGGCGATGGCCATGGAAAATTCGGCACGCGGCCATTCGAACTCGGTGCCGATCGGAATCTGAAAAACTCCGAAACTGGCCCGCAGCGCAAAATTGATCATCAGGATCAGGCAGCCGCCAATCAGAACGGGTGTGAAAAGGCGGGCTTGCGAGGTCATGGTGTCACCTGTGTAGCAATGTGTCACAGATGGCGTTGGACCCCGGCGGGCAAAAAATCAAGCCAGCAAGATGTTTCCGCCTCCCACCGGGGCCATGGGCACGGCCCGCGGTGAGGCGGGAGCTTACTTGTGCCGCGCCATCTCGGCCGAGATCGAGAATTTCGACGATGGGATCGAATTCACCCTGCGCATTTCACCCAGGATCACCGTCGTCTTCTCTCCGGCATTGTCGGTGACCACCCATTGCCGCAATTGCGTCGGACTGGTGAACACCATCTTGATATTGCCATACTCGGGGTGCGCGGGATCCTGCGCGGTCACGACGGTCGAATTCTTGGCCTCGGCATAGCCGGTGACCATATTGGCCCGCCCCAGGTTCACATTGGCATCAAGGATGATCGACAGCGGCGTTTTCGACAGCGGATATTGCTGCGGTCCGGCATTGGACTTCGGATCGAACACCGCCACCGAACCTGCGGAAGCCAGAACCAGCGTCTGGTCATTGTTATATTCGAAACGCGCCCGGCCCGGCCGCTGGATATAGACGGTCCCGGTCGAAATCGTGCCATCGGGATTCACCTGCGTGAACTCGGAGGTCACGGTTTTCAGGCTGTTGAGATAGCGCGAGATCTCGTTCAGCGGAATCTTCTCGGCCAGGGCCGGAAAGGCAAGGGCAAGGACAAGGGCGGGCGCAAGGGCGAGCGATCTGATGTTCATGGTCGGATCATATCCTTTTCATCTGGCACTGCACATCACGTCTGACGGAACGATTTGGGTCTTCCTGCTCTCGGCTTCGTGACAGCCCGGTCAGAGCGCCCGTCCGGTCAGCAGGCGCGGCATCGGATCCACCGACAGGCCAGCGGCCTGACGCATGAAGCCTCGGCGCAGCGAGGGGATGGCTGTCACCGCCCCCATGCCCAGCCCGCGCGCCGCGCGGATCAGCGGATTGTCCGTGCCGAAGATCTGATTGACCGCATCCATTCCCAGCGCAAGGCTGGTCGCGTCGAAACGCCGCCAGCCCTGATAGCGTTCCAGCACATTGATGGCGCCGATATCCTCGCCACGTCTTGCGGCATCGACCAGGGTCTCGGCAAGGGCGGCAACATCGCGCAGGCCCAGATTCAGCCCCTGCCCGGCGACCGGATGCACGCCATGGGCGGCATCTCCGACCAGCGCCACGCGGGCCACCACATAGCGTTCGGCCAGCGACAGGCTGAGCGGATAGGAAAAGCGCCGCCCCGCCAGCGAAACCTCGCCCAGATATTCTCCGAAACGCGGGCGCAGCACATCCAGAAAGTCCCTGTCGGACAATACAGCAATGGCCGTTGCATTTTCGCGCGTCTCGGACCAGACCACGCTGCTGCGATTGCCCGGCAGGGGCAGGATCGCAAGCGGCCCGGTCGGCATGAAATACTGCTGGGCAATGCCCTGATGATCGTGGTCATGGTCAATCGCGGCCACCAGCGCGGTCTGGCCGTAGTCCCATCCCCTGCGCGCAATGCCCGCACGACGGGCCACGCCCGATCCGCGACCATCGGCACCGATCAGAAGCCGGGCGCGAATCCGGCTGCCGTCTGACAGATGCCCGGTCACGCCTGAATCATCCGTGTCATGATCGATCACCGACAGTCCCGACCGATGATCGACATTGTCGGTCATCCCGCCCAGCAGCGCCCGATAGAGGAAGCGGTCCTCCAGCATATAGCCCACGGGGCCTTCTTCGATCTCGGCACTGTCGAAATGCAGAAAGAAGGGCGCAGCCCCTTCGCCCGGCTGGCCCTGCGACGCCTTCACCTGTCGAATCGGCTGGCACTTTTCTGCCAGATCGCCCCACAGTCCCAGCGCCGCCAGCAGCCGTTGCGAGGCCACGGCCAGCGCATAGGCGCGACCGTCGAACCCCTCATCCGCACGGGCATCCGCCGGTCGCGGATCGACAACGGCCACACGCAATCCCGCCCCGGCCAGAGCCAGCGCCAAGGTCGGGCCGTTCAGCCCGCCGCCTGCAATCAGAACATCGACATCATGTTTCATCGCCGGCGATCATGCACGGACAGCGGGCAAAGACAATGCGGCCCGTTGCCGGAATGGCGCGACATCACGCCTCGGCCTTCAGAATCGCGATCAGCGCACTGCGGTAATCGGGATAGCGCAGGCGGATGCCCAGATCGCGTTTGATCCGGTCATTCCGCACGCGCTTGCTGTCGGCATAGAAGGATCGCGCCATCGCGCCCATATCGGCCTGATCAAAGCTGACCTCGGGTGGGGGCTGCACCCCCAGCAATTCCGCCGCGCAGGCAATGATGTCCTGCGGCGGCGCGGGATCGTCATCGCACAGATTGTAGATCGCCCCCGGATCGGGCGATGCCAGGGATGCCAGCAGAACCTGGGCAATATCCTCGACATGAATGCGCGAAAAGACCTGCCCCGGCTTGATGATCCGCCGCGCGGTGCCCTTGCGGATCTTGGCAAAGGGGCCACGTCCGGGGCCATAGATGCCGGCAAGGCGAAAGATATGCAGCGGCAGATCATGGGCGCGGGCCAGATCCTGCCATGCCCGTTCGGCCCGGACGCGGGCCCTGCCCCGTTCTGTCGATGGGTCCAGCCTGCTGTCCTCATCGACCCAATCGCCACCGCGATCTCCGTAAACGCCAGTCGTGGACAGATAGCCCAGCCAGCGCGGGTTTGCCGAGCCCAGATCCGCCGACAGCGCCAGCAGAACCGGATCTCCGTCAGATGTCGGCGCGGCTGATACCAGAATCGCATCGGCACGGGCGATGGCATCGCGCAGGCGCGTTTCCTCTCCCGGCCAGATCAGCGGGTCGGCCCCTGCAGATGCAACCCTGTCGGGCGATCCCCGCGTGGTGCCAGTGACGTTCCAGCCGCGCGACACCAGCTTGGGTGTCAGATAACTGGCGGTATAGCCGTGACCAATAATCAGCATTTCCATGACAACAAGGTAACGGCGCGACGATCCCTGCGCCAGACGCTTGCTTGATGGCGGTGGCGCTGGCAGGCTTTGGTGAACGAGAAGGACCAAAGACATATGGACATGGATTCCCGCTATCTTCCGGTGGAAACACCCCCCGCAGCGGCGCGCGAACAATTTGCCGATCCGGCCGCCGCCGTTGCCCGGCTGCAACAGCTTTACACCGAAGCCACGCAGTTCCTGCTGGGCCATTTCGGGCGTCTGATCGAAGGCGAAAAGCCACGGGCACGCTATCGCGCCTTCTATCCCGAACTGAGACTGACCGTCGCCAACCATCCGCAGGTGGATTCGCGCCTGTCCTTCGGCCATGTGGTGGCGCCGGGCAGCTATGCCATTACCGTGACCCGTCCCGACCTGTTCGAAGGCTATCTGAAGGAACAGATCGCCCTGCTGATCAAGAACCATTCGGTGCCTGTCACAGTCGGGCTCAGCGATACGCCGATGTCGGTGCATTTCGCGGTCGCCGCGCATAGCGATCTGGCGGTGCCGCAGGAAGGCGTGCTGGACTTCTCGCTGCGCGATGTCTTTGACGTGCCCGACCTGAACACGATGAATGATGACATCGTCAATGGCGTGGCCCAGCCCATGGCCGATGGCGCGCAATATCTTGCGGCCTTCACCGCGCAGCGGGTCGATTACTCGCTGGCGCGGTTGCAGCATTACACCGCCACCGCGGCCGAGCATTTCCAGAATTTCGTCCTGTTCACCAACTATCAGTTCTACGTCGACGAATTCGAGGCCTTTGGCCGCCGCGCCCTCTCTGACCCGGAATCGGGTTACAGCAGCTTTGTCGCGCCGGGCAATCAAGAGATCCACGGCCCCGATGATCCGCTGACTCCGCTGTCCAAGATGCCGCAAATGCCCGCCTATCACCTGAAAAGGGCGAATGGTCAGGGGATCACGCTGGTCAATATCGGGGTCGGCCCATCCAACGCCAAGACCGCCACCGACCATATCGCGGTGCTGCGACCGCATGCGTGGTTGATGGTCGGGCATTGTGCCGGGCTGCGCAACAGCCAGCGGCTGGGAGATTTCGTGCTGGCCCATGCCTATCTGCGCGAAGATCACGTGCTGGACGACGATCTGCCGGTCTGGGTTCCCATCCCGGCGCTGGCCGAGGTTCAGGTGGCGCTGCAGGAGGCCGTGGCCGAGGTGACGCGTCTGGACGGATATGAACTCAAGCGGATCATGCGCACCGGCACCGTCGCCACCATCGACAACCGCAACTGGGAATTGCGCGACCAGTCCGGCCCGGTCCATCGCCTGTCGCTGTCGCGGGCCGTCGCGCTGGACATGGAAAGCGCCACCATCGCAGCCAATGGATTCCGATTTCGCGTGCCCTATGGCACCCTGCTCTGCGTCAGTGACAAGCCGCTGCACGGAGAGTTGAAACTGCCCGGCATGGCCACGGATTTCTATCGCACCCAGGTCGCCAACCACCTGCAGATCGGAATACGCGCCATGGAGAAACTGCGAGAGATGCCGCTGGAACGCATCCATTCACGCAAGCTGCGCTCTTTCAGCGAGACCGCATTTCTCTGATTTGGCAGCGAGCACACGCTGCAACGCCGCTTTTGGCAGGATAAGCGAAAAGGGCTTGATCTGCCGGACAAAACCGTGTGTAGCAGGCGTTATGCCGCAAAAGGCGCAATTTGTGGGCCCGAACAACAGGGCAAGAACGGAGACAGAATAATGGCTACGCCTTCCGCAAAACCGATGACCAAGACGCAACTCGTCACCACCTTGGCCGAGGAAATGGGTTCGGACAAGAAATCGGCTTCGGCTGTGCTGGACGCGATCGCGGCTGTTGTGACGCGTGAAGTCGCCAATGGCGGCGCCGTGACCCTGCCCGGTATCGGCAAGATCGCTTGCCGCGCTCGCCCCGAGCGTCAGGTGCGCAACCCCCAGACCCAGGAAATGATGACCAAACCCGCTGACAAGCAGGTCAAGGTCACTGTTGCCAAGGCGCTGAAAGACAGCGTGAACAGCTGATCCGCATTCCGGATTGACGATCAGAACGGCCGCGCCATTGCGCGGCCGTTCTTCGTTGCGCCCTTCACCTTCAAGAAGACCTCTGCTAGCCATGCTGCACGACATGCAGAAGCAGGAGGCTTCATGGACTTGCGCGCAATCCTCATGGGTCTGGTTTTCGGGATCATGTGGGCTTCGGCCTTTACCTCGACACGAATGATCGTGACGGAAATCCCGCCACTCATGGCGCTGTCCCTGCGCTTTGCCCTGTCGGGCGTTCTGGGCGTTCTGATTGCCTTTGCCATGGGCCAGACGTGGAAAAACCTGACCAGAAATCAATGGCGTGCCATTGTCATTCTGGGTCTGTGCCAGAATGCGCTCTACCTGGGTCTGAACTGGGTTGCCATGCAATGGATCCAGGCCGGACTGGCCTCGATCATCGCGGCAACCATGCCACTGATCGTGGCCCTGCTGGGCTGGCTCTTCATGGGTGAACGGTTGAAGCCGATCGGCGTCCTTGGCCTGGCCCTTGGGGTGGCAGGGGTGGCGGTGATCATGGGCGCGCGACTTCAGGGGGGCAGCGATCCGGTCGGCATCGCCATGTGTTTCCTGGCTGCCCTGGCGCTGGCGATCGCGACCTTGACCGTGCGCGGCGCCAGTTCCGGCGGCAATGTCATGATGATCGTCGGCCTGCAGATGCTGGTCGGCGCAGCGACATTGGCGCTGATCTCGCCCCTCTTCGAAACATGGTCCCTGCACATGTCTGCCCGCGGCCTGATTGCCTTCATCTACACGGTTCTGGTGCCGGGCATTGCCGCTACATGGGTCTGGTTCATTCTGGTCGGTCGCATTGGCGCGGTGCGTGCCGCGACCTTCCATTTCCTGACCCCCTTTCTGGGCGTCACCATCGCGGCCGCCTTTCTGGGCGAATCCCTGGGACCAAGCGATGTGGTCGGGGCGCTGATTGTCGCAATCGGCATCCTCATGGTGCAGATATCCAAGGTCAATTCGATCACGCGCACGTGAACCCAGCGCTGTAACGCCATCCTGTTTCCGCACGTATGGTCGGAAAACAGGATGGACAAATGACGCTGATTTTCGCCTATCTCGCCGGGCTGCTGACCCTGATAAATCCCTGCGTCCTGCCGGTGCTGCCCATCGTGGTGACTGGCGCATTGGGCAAACATCGGCTGGGTCCGGTCGCCATGGCTGCGGGGATGAGCCTGTCTTTCGTGATCCTGGGACTGACGGTCGCCGCCTTCGGCCACGCGATCGGCCTGACCGAGGACCGGTTGAACGGCATTGCCGCCATCGGCATGCTGGCCTTTGGTGCCGCGCTGCTGATGCCGCAGGCGGGCGCGCTGTTCCAGACCGCCACCGCCGGATTTGCATCTCGTGCCGATGCGGGCATCGACAGAACGCAGGGCGCGGGGCTGGCAGGTCAGGCCGCAGGCGGTGTGCTGCTGGGCGCCGCATGGAGCCCCTGCATCGGGCCGACATTGGGTGGTGCCATCGCGCTGGCCAGCGGTGGCGGCAGCCTCTGGCAGGCAGGTGCCATCATGGCAGCCTTTGCCGCCGGCGTAGCGACGCTGATCCTTGCGCTGGCCTATGGCGCACGCGATCTGCTGATGCGCAACCGCGCCCGCGCCCAGGCCCTGGCCATCCGCGCCAGACCCATGATGGGACTGGTGTTCATCGCCGTTGGCCTGGCGATGCTGTCGGGCGTGATGCATCTCATCGAGGCTCTGGCGGTGCAGCATATGCCGCTTTGGCTTCAGGACCTTTCCGTTTCGATCTGACCTCAAGGAGACACCAGAATGAACCGCCGCGATTTTCTTGCCCTGACCGCCACGATCACATTGGTCGCCCCCATGGCCGCCCGTGCCACGCCGGCCAGCGTTGCCTATTCACCCGAGGCATTGCAATCCGCCCTTGCCCAGGGGCAGACCGTGTTTCTGGATTTCAAGGCCGATTGGTGTACGACCTGCGCCGCACAGGAACGCGTGATCGATGCCCTGCGCAGCGCCGACCCCGCCTATGATGAGGCCATCACCTTCATGCAGGTGGACTGGGATCAGTGGAAAGGCAGCCAGATCGTCAAGGATTTGTCGGTGCCCCGTCGCTCGACCCTGATTCTGCTGCGTGGCAAGACCGAACTTGGTCGCATCGTGGCCGGAACCTCGCACGGTCAGATCAAGGAACTTCTGGACCGCGGCCTGCCCGGCTGACCCGCTCGGCGCCGGGAATTTCACGTGGATTCCACCTTGATTTTTCAACCATAGCGGGAATCGCTGCCAGGCCGGAGAAAGGCTGTCGCGAATGGCACAGGCCTTTGTGGACGGTTTTCCCTGTTCCATTCCCAGTCGCGATCACAGCAGAAGCCATGCAATGAAAAGGCCGGCATGCTCAGGGCAGCCGGCCGAATTCTTGGGTGATGGAATGAAGCTCAGAAGCTGAAGTTCACGCCCATTTTCACGACGTGATGTTCCGGGGTGGCCTCGGTGCTGTATCCGGCGGCATCGGTCAGGGTCGTGCGACCGAAATCGCGGTATTCCCATTCACCGAAGACCGAGACGCGATCATTGATCATGCGCTCCACACCCAGACCAACGGTCCAGGCATTGGTGTCGAAACTGTCATCATAATCCATGCCTGCGCCTTCGACCTGATAGTCGAATTCTCCGCGCATGGCACCGATAATGCCATAGAACATGGTGTTCTGGGCTTCGTTCAGGATACCGGTCTTGAAACGCAGGGCAATCAGATTGTCCAGTTGCGATTCAGCCGAGGCCGAACCCGTATCGAAGGAATCGTCGGCGCTGCTGCCTTCATAGGCCAGTTCGGGACCATAGACGATTTGGCGGCCACGGAATTCGCGCTGCCAGCGATAACCCAGATGCACGCCATAGGTGGCACCGCTGAGATCGGCGCTGCCGGGGGTGGCAAGCAAGGCATCCGAAGGGTCGTGAATTCCGACGCGGTCATCCCCGCCGAAAACATATCCGGCGGACAGACCGCCATATGCGCCGGCCCAGTCCGCGACAGGTGCGGCGACGGGAGCAATCACCGGTTCTGCCACGACCGGAACGGTATAGCCACCAGCAGAGGCTACTCCAGTGGCTGCAACCAGCGCACCTGCAAACACAACTGGCGTCGTCAAATTGTTAAACATTTCAATATCCTCGATAAGCGAGCGAACGGGCAGAACGGACTCAGCAGTTCCGCATACCACCGGAATACGCGTGTTTTTATTTTGGATCAACGAAACGCACCGGCGAATGACGTTATACACGCCACAAAAAATTTTTGCGCGACTCTTCGATCACACGCAATAGGCGAGTTGGCGAGATTTCGCCCCTTCACCTTCTGCCATTGCAGCGGCAAGCTTGTATCATGTGATACGCTTTGCCAAGAGACCCTCATGGCCCGCTGGCCGTGAACCTGCGGGCCCCTCTGAGACAAAGGCGAATTTTCTTGGGACGACAACTTTCCTCATCTGAAAACCGGATCTCTGTCGCCGCCATCGTCGTGACCCATCGACGGCTGGAAAAGCTGCGTGAAACGGTGACCCGCCTGCTGGAGGAGCCGATCGATCACCTGATCGTTTTCGACAATGCCTCGGATGACGGCACCGCCGAATGGCTGCGACAGGTGCAGGACCAACGTCTTGTCGTCAGGTATAGCGCCAGAAATCTTGGCGGAGCGGGCGGATTCTCGGCCGCGATGTCGGATGCGCGGCAAATGATCGATGCAGATTGGACCGTCGTGATGGATGATGATGGCCGCCCCGAGCCGGGGGCCATTGCAGCCTTTCGCGAAATGGACCGCAGCGGCTGGGACGCGCTGGGGGCCGCCGTATTCCACCCCGATGGAACGGTCTGCGAGATGAACCGCCCCTATCGCAACCCCTTCTGGCGCGGACGGGAGTTCCTGCGCACGCTTGGTGGCAAGGGCCGCGCCGGATTTCACCTGCAGAACGATGCCTATCGCCCCGATGCGCCGGTGGTCGATGTCGACATGTCCTCTTTCGTCGGCCTTTTTCTGTCGCGCAACGCGCTTGCCACGGCCGGTGCGCCTGACCCGCGACTGTTCATCTATGGCGATGACCAGCTGTACACGCTGAACATGCGGCGCCGGGGGCTACGGATCGGCTTTGCCCCGCAGATCCGCTTTGAACATGATACCGAAGCCCAGCAGGCGGCCTCGGGCCTTGTACTCAGCCCGCTCTGGAAGGTCTATTACATGTATCGCAACGCCCTGATCGCCTATCGCGTGGCGGCGGGTGCCCTGTTCTGGCCGCTGGTGCCGGTATTGCTGATCAAATGGCGGCGAAAATCGCGCGACTACGGTGCCGATGCCGCGAAATTCCGCGAAATTCTGTCCATTGCCGTCAGGGATGGGCTGGCAGGACGGCTGGAGCGCAGCCATGATGAGGTTCTGGAACTGGCGAAATAGCCCTTCGCCTTGGGTCAGAGCAGAAAAGACACTCTTTGCCGCGGGTGGGCCGGATGCAGATTTTACTTGTTGGCGCGGGTCTTTCAGGTGCCGTGATCGCGCGCAGGCTGGCAGAGGCCGGTCATGATTGCCATGTCATCGACCAGCGCGACCATATCGGCGGCAACTGCCACACCCGCCGGGATGGCGAAACCGGCGTGATGATGCATGTCTATGGCCCGCATATCTTTCACACCGATGATCAGCAGGTCTGGGACTATGTGAACCGCTTCGCCGCATTCCAGCCCTTTCGGAACCGGGTCAAGACAACGGTCGGCGGCAAGGTCTATTCGCTGCCGATCAATCTGCTGACGATCAACCAGTTCTTTGGCAAGGCCATGCGCCCGGACGAAGCCCGCGAGTTCATTGACGGTCTGGCCGATCACAGCATCACCACTCCGCAAAGCTTCGAAGAGCAGGCCCTGCGTTTTGTCGGCGCCGATCTCTACAGGGCCTTTTTCAAGGGCTACACGGAAAAGCAATGGGGCTGCGCACCAAGCGAGCTTCCCGCCGCGATCCTGAAACGCCTGCCCCTGCGGTTCGATTACGACGACAATTACTTTTCCCATCGTTTTCAGGGCATGCCCAGGGACGGCTATACCCCGATGATCGCCGCCATTCTGGATCATCCCCGGATCACCATCGATCTGAGCACACCCTATAGCCCGGATATGGCGGAACAGGCCGATCACGTCTTCTGGTCAGGGCCTCTTGATGGCTATTTCGATTTTCAGCTGGGGCGGCTGGGTTATCGGACACTGGATTTCGAACGCTTTACCCATGATGGCGACTACCAGGGCTGCGCTGTGATGAACTATGGTGATCGCGAGGTGCCCTATACGCGCATCACCGAACACAAGCATTTCAGCCCATGGGAGCAGCATGAGCGCTCGGTCTGTTACCGCGAATACAGCCGTGCGGCCGGACCCGAAGACATCCCCTATTATCCGATCCGGCTGGTCCGGGAAAAGGCGCTGCTGCAAAATTACCAGCGCAGGGCAAAGGCAACGCAGGGCGTCACCTTTGTCGGTCGGCTGGGCACCTATCGCTATCTGGACATGGATGTGACCATCCGCGAGGCCATGGACACCGCCTCATTGTTCGAAAGCTGCCTGGCAAAGGGCGATCCGATGCCAGCAATGCTCACCCCATCCTGAAGCACCCCTATTGCAGATGCCCTGCAATGGCGCGGGCAAGCGCAAAGGCACGTTGTTCAAGGATGACCGGCGTTTCACAAACATAGGTCAGCGATTTCTGCCGCTCGATGAAGATGCGCTGATCCCAGTCCAAGGCTTCTTCTTCGGCATCGATGGCGTCGAAATCCGGTGGATCGGCGGCTTCAAGCCGGGCCATGGTTTCGCGCCGCTTTTCGATGGCCTGTGCAAGCTGGACCTGCTTTCGGCCATAGCGCGCGATCCCCTCGATCAGCGCCGAGCGGTCTGGCTCGATCCGGTTCAGGATGGCCACCATCAGAGCGGTCAAACCGTCATTGTCCGTTGTCCCGGCGAATTCGGCGATCTCGGCCTCGGCGGTTTCAATGGGCAGGCGACGCTGTTCCAGCCGGGCGGCCAGCGCCGAAATCTGTTCGTCCTGCGCCAATTGCATGATCCGGTCGTCAGGTATCGGTCCACTCCACATCTGGCCCAAGGAGAGATGCGGTTGCTTGCGCTGAATACACGGCCAGTCGGGATCCGTTCCATCGGCCGCCATGGCAGGACCGGCCAGCAAAATGGCCGTCAGGATTGCAGTCAGTTTCATCCGTTGCCCCTTCGGTTTTTCCAACGCCCCTTGCCGGGATCATACATGAAGATCGCCAGACCGAAAAACGCGGTCAGACAGCCCAGAACAACCGCAAGCGACAGCCAGTTCACCTGCAGGTAAAGGGCAAAGCGGATCAGTTCGACCGCATGGGTGAAGGGATTTACGGCACAAATGTCATGCAACAGCGTCGAGCTTTCCCGCATCCGCCACAGCGGGTAGAGCGCCGAAGAGGCAAAGAACATCGGGAAGATGACGAAATTCATCACGCCCGCGAAATTCTCCAGCTGTTTGATCGCCGATGACAGGAACAGCCCCATCGCGCCCAGCATCAGGCCCGACAAGATCAGCGCCGGCAGGACCGCAACATATCCCCACAGTGGCGGGCGGATGTCCCACAGCCATGCGATGGCCAGAAAGGTATAGACCTGAATGATGGACACGATGACGCCGGCAAGCAGTTTCGACCCCAGCAGGAACCAGCGGGGAAAGGGGCTGACCAGCAATGTCCGCATCGCCCCTGTTTCACGGTCATAGACCATCGACAGCGAGGACTGCATGCCGTTGAACAACTGGATCATCGCGCAAAGGCCCGGCGTCACATAGACTTCATACAGAACATAGGTGTCATAGGGTTCGGTGATCGACAGTCCCAGCACCGCACGAAACCCGGCGGCAAAGATGAACAGCCAGACAAGTGGCCGCACCAGAGCCGCCAGAAAGCGCCCGCGCTGATTGACGAAACGCAGTGACTCGCGCCGGGTGATCCCCGCGAATGCGATCAGCCATGCGCTGGCAGGAAACGCCTTGCGGGTCATGCAGCGGTTCCCGTCAGGTCCAGGAATGATCGCGTCAGCCCATCTGCGCCAGAAATCTCTGCCATGAGTCCCTTTTTCAACACCCTGCCCCGATGCAGGATGACCAGCCCGTCATCGGGCTGGATCTCGTCCATGATATGCGTTGCCCAAAGAACCGAAACACCGCTTTGGGCGACCAGTCTGCGCGTCAGCGACAGGACTTCGGCGCGCGATTTCACATCCAGCCCAACGGTGGCCTCATCCAGCAACAGCACGTCGGGGCGGTGGATCAGGGCGCGGGCGATCTCGGCCCGTCGCTGCTGTCCGCCCGAAAGCGCGGCGACCCTTTCGCCCAGCTTTTCTCTCAGCCCGACCTGTGCGATCACCTCGTCGATGCGCGCGCGGGCCCTGACCCGGCCGATGCCATGCAGGCTGGCGTGATAGGCAAGGTTCTGCAGCACGGTCAGATCGGCATCCAGCGCCCGGCTTTGAAACACCACGCCCAGACGGGCCAGCGCCTGCGCCGGTTCGCGACGCAAATCATGGCCCGCGACGCGGATCCTGCCGGAATTATTGTCATAAAGCCGCGTGATCAGGGAAAAGAGCGTCGTCTTCCCCGCGCCATTGATCCCCAAGAGTGCCGTGAAGCGCCCCCTGGGGATATCGAAGGACACATCCGTCAACGCCCGGACAGATCCGTAGCTGTGGCTGACCTGATCTATCTCCAGCGCGCTGAGGGTCATCGTCAGCGGATATTGAAGACGGCTTGCTGCGTCTCGCCCTTCGATCCGGGAATCGACAGCGTATAGCGCCCGGGAACAACGGCAACAAAGCTGATGGTCGCGGTGCCGGCATCGTCGAATTCCAGACTGTGGACCCCCATCGGCCGGATTTCGATATCCTCGATGACGATCTCATTCACCCAGATCGCGCGGAAGAAATCCCCCCCTGACAGGGCCAGTTCCTGGCTGCCATCGGCATTGATGTCCAGACGGTAGTAGCCGCCCGACTTGAGCGTGTATTCCGCCGTGGCCACGGGCTTGCCTGCTGCCAGCGTCAAGGGCGCCAGCTGGGTGCGGTTGTCACGCGCCATCAGGCCCGAAAAGCCATAGTCGAACCTGGCCCCGGCCTCGTGGACGCCCGCTTCGCCGCTTTCCTCCTCCTCATCATCGTCGTCGTCATCGTCTGCGTCCTGAGACATTTCCACAGCCGTTGCCGCCATGTCGTCATCGGACTGGGCGGCCGCTTGCTGGGCCGTTGCGGTCCCCGCCATAAGTGCCATCAGCATGATGAAACGTATCACTGGTTTTCCTCCCCCATGATAAGATTTCAGTCCGGCGCCACGACAACGCCCCAGGGCTGCTGTCCGACGGCGATGGATTTCACGACCTTGACCGCTTCGACATCGATCACCGAAACGTCGTTGGAATTGCCATTGGTCGTGAACAGATATTTCTCGTCCGGCGTGAAGGCCATTTGCCAGACCCGCTGGCCGACCAGCAGATAGTCCTGAACCTCATCCGTTTCGCCGTCGATCACCGCAACACGGTTCGCGGGCCCCAGGGCCACGAAGACCTTCTTGCCATCATTGCTGATCCGCACGCCGACCGGCTGGATCGCCTCGGGCAGCACGCCCGGAATGTCGAATTCGATCTTGTGGGTAATCGCCTGCGTCTGCGGGTCGATCACGCTGACCGTGCCGCCGATCTCGGAACTGACATATAGCTTGGAACCATCGTGATTGTACTGCGCAAAACGTGGGCGTGAATCGACCAGCACATTGCCGAAGATCTCGAAAGTTTCCGAATCGATGAAATGCGCCATGTTGGTCGTTTCAGACGTATTGATCACCACCTTCCCATCCGGGCTGACCCCCATTCCTTCGGGCTCGACCCCCACGGGAATTTCGGCCAGCACCTTGTGGGTCTGGGTATCCACGACGGTCACCAGATTGTCATCCTCATTGGCGACATACAGCGGATTGCCCGAGGGATGCAGGACGAACAGTTCCGGGTCAGGCCCCGATGGCAGGGTGTGCATTTCTTCCATGGTCTGCGGATCGAAGACCCGCACCAGATCGTCATCCGAGGCACAGACATACAACTCGCGCCCATCAGGGCTGATGGTGATCCCGCGCGGACGGTTCCCGACCGGATAGGTGCCGATCACCTCGAATGTGGCGCTGTCCAGAACCGTGACGTCATTTCCCTTTTCATTGCTGACAAAGACGCGGTTCGCGACAGAAGGCGTTGCCGCCAGACAAAGGCCGATAACGATAAGCGGTTTCATTCTGCCTCCGGGAATTTGCATTCGGTTTCAGCCCGATCGATACCCAGCGTATCCAGCCGGCTGGTCTGGTGGAGATATTGCTCTTGCGGGCTGACCGAGGTCATCAGCAACCCCGTGGTCAGCAGGATCGGCTGGCGCAGCTGGTGGTCCCAGTCGCGCAGGGTCAGCTTCTGCCCCTTGAAGCCCGCCACTTCGAAACTGTCGGACAACAGATATTCGCGCAGGGTTTCTGTATCGGACGAGCCACTGCGTGTCGCGGCCTCGCCCAGCATGCGCAGGGCCAGCCAGACCTGATAGTCGATTTCCCGCATCGGGCGGTTGGCCAATGCCTCGAAACGGTTCTGGAACTGGGACGCACCCCAAGATTCCATTGCCGGATGCCAGCTGCGCGGAACAAGCCCGGCAGATCCGGTGACCGGGCGCGGATCCCAGACCTGATAGGGCAGATAGGCGGCAAAGACATCTGCCTCATCTGCGGCAACGATCACGTCATGTTCCGCCGCACGCTGGGTAAAGACCGGGATCTGTTTTTGCACCTGCACATGGCCGGAATCCGTGCGCCGCGCCCCGCCGGTATCTTCATACAGGCGTTCCTCGACCAGTTTGGCCCCGAATTTGCGCGCTGCCCGGCGATAGGCCTCGGCCAGATCGGTATCTGCGGCATGGCTGCCTTCAATCAGGAACCAGCGCGACCAGTTCTTCCACATCAGGAACTGGGCCAGCGCATCGGCGATCATTGCATGGCTGGGGGCCACGTGGATCATGTTGAAGCGACAGTCGCGGCCACGCAGATTGTCACCACGTGCCGCCGCATTCAGCAATGTGATGCGGTCCCCCGCCTGATCGGCCAGCGCCAGCGTGGTGTCATCATCGGCCAGAAGCACGACGAAACCCACATCCTCGGCAATCAGCCGCTCCAGTTCCTCGGCGGCTGTTTCGGGCGCGACGACCACTTCTTCGGCCTCGAATTTCTGCCCCATGAAGCGCCCGGTGGTGTCATTGTCCTCGATGGCCAGACGCGCCCCGGCAAAACCCAGATCATCGGTCGCCAGTTCAAGACGAGAGATCGGCGGCAGATCCGGCCTGTCGACCCGCAACACGGCCGCGCGGATCACCTCGGGCGATGGCTGCTGGGCAACTGCAGCCGTCGCAAACAATCCGGCAATCGCCAGAAAAGCAAGGATTTCCCTGAACATTTTGCACTCTCCCCAGCTCATGTTGGGCCCGGGCATCCCGCAGGGCAAGACGTTTTTTATTCCCGCGCGGCACGGGAATGTTTTCCTAAGTCTTTGGTCGTATGGACGATGACGCCGGTGGCGATCATGCTCCACACGGGTTCACGGGAGGATGAAGAAATATGTTGAAAGCAATGTTCGGCCTGACCCTGGCTGCCGGCATGGCCCTTGCAAGCACGGCGTCGGCACATGGGCCCTCGCGACAGAAAACCCAGATGACGATCACCCTTGATGCCAGCCCCACCGAGGTCTGGGAGGTGATCGGGCATTTCGATGACATGAGCTGGCATCCTGCCGTCGCTTCGACCGAAATGACCCCCGAGGGCGCACCCGTCGATGTTCCCGATGAATCGACGCGAGTCCTGCATCTGAAGGCGGAAAGCGGCGATCCGACCATCACGGAACAGCTGATGAAGATCGACCCCGACAAGATGATGTACAAATACATGATCACCGATGTTGCGGTCGAGGTTCTGCCCGTCACCAATTATTCGGCGACGCTGCAGGTCAGTGACAAGGACGGCAAGGCCGAAGTTCTGTGGAAGGGAGGCTATTACCGGGGTTTTCCCAATAACGATCCGCCCGAAGAACTGAACGACGATGCGGCGGTTGCTGCGGTCACGGCCATCTACCAGGCCGGTTTCGATGCCCTGGCCGAACGTTTCGGCAAGGTGGAATAGGCCGCATGCGGCTGTGGCTGCCGGCATTTCTGTCCATGCTCTCCCCGGCCTGTGCCGGGGATCTCGCATTCGTCACCTCGCAAAATGCAGATGCGGTGACGGTCATCGACCTGAACCGCATGGAGATCATCGCCAGCACCGAACTGCCGGGCGCGCCTGCCCCGGTGGCCTATGATCCGAAACGCGCGCGGGCCTATGTGATCGCCGCAGATAGCGGGCGGCTGTCGGTTCTGGACGAAGCGGGACAGATCACGCGACACGCCGAGTTGGGCGCCGGCGCCTTTGGGATCGCGGCCATCCCCGGCAAAGGGGTCGTGATCACCGATTGGTACAACAACCGCCTGATGCGGCTGGACGGGGATCTGGAACCGCTCTGGACCGCCCGAACCGGCCAGATTCCCTCGGGCGTTGCCATCAGCGCGAACGGGGCATTGGTCGCCACAGCTGATCGCGATGACGACACGGTCAGCATCTTCGACATCGAGACGGGGAAACTGCTGCGCAAGATCACGACCTCGGGCGAACATCCTTTCGCGGTCACCTTTCATCGCGGCCGCCTCTACAGTGCGGATGTCCTTGGCGATCGCGTCTCGATCATGGATCCCGACAGCGGCACCCTGCTTGGCCATGTCGCGACGGGGCATCGCCCCTATGGTATCGCTTTTGCCGGTGGACGGGGTTTCGTGACAAATCAATATGCCAGCACCGTCACGGTTTTTGATCCCGAAAGTCTTGAGGTAACAGAAACACTCGAGGTCGGGGATTATCCCGAAGGCATCGCCAGCCTGCCCGATGACAGCGGTGTCGTGCTGGCCAATTGGGATTCCGATACGATCATGGTGCTTGATGCCCGCGATCTGACCATCACCGCAGAGCTGGATGTTCCCGCCGGTCCGCGCGCCTTTGGTCAGTTCACGGGGCGACAGGTTCAGCCCTGACCAGATCCGGTCCCAACGCGTCCTGCCATTCATCAATGCCACCGGGAAACCACATGACCTTCCGATAACCCAGATCGACGGCACGTTTCGCCGCGTTCCAGCTCATCCAGCAATCAGCCCGACAGAAGATCACCAGCGGCATATCCGGATTGCCCCGCGTCATGCTGGCCAGACCGTCTTCCAGACGCTGCATCTCTTCCGCTGTCAGGCTTTCATAACCGGTATTCCACAGCCAGATCGCACCGGGAATGGTGTCATGGCGCGGCTCTTGCCAGATAGTGCCCTCGGGCAGCCCCTGCGGCTTCAGGGTGCGCGGATAGACATCGACAAAACCCGCATCTTCGGCCCAAAGCGTCAGGGCCATTTCGGCATCGATCACCTTGGCCCCTTGCAGGGTCGATGGCACCGGGGCCGTATAGGGTTCGCCGCGAAATCCTGAGGGCTCGGCGATATCGGCCCATGCGGGGACGGCGATCACGACAGATATCGCGATCGCCAGCCGGATCATGGCAACATCTCCTTGCCATAATCGTCCACAAGGGGCACCCCGGCCTCGCGCAGCGTCTGGTTGATTTCATCCTGATGGCGGCGGATCAGGCTGTTCAGCTGGCGTTTCCATTCCTGCTCGCCCGGACGCACCCCCATGGTGATGCGATAGAACATCTTCGGGCCGCTTTTTTCCCTTAGCAGCGGCGTGAACTGCAGGTCAGGGTCATCCTTGATGCGCGGGCCAGCCAAAGGCCCCCACAGCACGGCGGCATCCAGGCTGCCATCCCGGACCGAGTCGATCATCCGACCCACCGGATCCTTGACGCGGCGGTCCACGAACAGATCACCCCCGCGCATGTCCTTGGCCAGACCGGCCCGCGCCATGATGGTCGCAGGCGGGCTGCCCGCGATGACTCCGATGGGATGATCCTTCAGCACCGGATCGCCCAGGTGGTCGACATCGGCCAGCGCGCTGTCCTTGCGCGTCACGATACCAAAGACCGAGGTGTAGTAATGATTGGTATTCTGCACCAGCTCATCGCCCTGCGCATATCCCATCACCACATCGCAGGTGCCCGCGCGCAGCGTCTTGGTAATGAAGCCCATCCCCGAGGGAAACCAGCTATAGGTCACCGGCAGGTCCAGCCATTCGCCGAACTGCGCGGCAAGGCGATTTTCAAAGCCGCTGCCATCCTTGTGCGACATGGGGGCATTGGCCGGATCGGCGCAAACGCGGAAACTGGTGGTCGATCTCAGGTCGGCGACCTGCGCGGCACCCATATGTGCCACGCAGAGCCAGCCTGATATTGCCGTGATGATCAGCCTGCGCATGTCACATCGACATGCAGGAATCTTCCTGCTCGGCGAATTCATCCGTTTTCGGTCCCTTCTTGGCCGGTCGTCCGCGCGGCAGGGCATCGGTACCCCGCGCGACCAGATAGGCATAGATGTCGTCAATATAGCACCAGACATTCTTGTTGGTGCCAAATGCCGGCATCACCTGGTTCTGGGCGGTGTTCACCTCTTGCTTGCCCGATGCGACGATCTCCTGGAAATCATAGTAATCCAGCCGCAACACCGAATCCTTCAGCGCCGGGGCATAGGTCGAACCCTCGCCATCCGGGCCGTGACAGACATGGCATTCCGCAGAATAGCGGCGATAGCCGTTGAAGGTCGCGAAATCGACGCTGCCATCCGCGTCGATCTTGTAGGTCGGAATCCCTTCGGCGTTATACCAGCGGCCATATTCCGTGTAGTCGGGCGTGATATCCATGCCGTTCGGCAATGTCGCCCCTTCGGTTCCGGCTGAAGCGTCTGATGTGGTCTCGGACTGCGCCATGGCCGGTCCGGCCAGCGACGCCGCGACAACCAGCGCCGCAAGGCTGGTGATGGCTTTCATTCTTGTCTTCCTCCCTAGAGTTGGTCCCGCCTGCTCTCCTCAGGCAGAACCGCCCCAGTTTATCGCTGGGGCGGTCCCTTCACAGATCACTTCTGGTTTTGCGAAACGAAAGTATTAGCCCTCGACCGGCGCATCACCGGGCAGTTCAAAGACGGTCAGCTGGCCGCCAAGCTCGGTATAGTCGCTCAGCGCGGCATAACCGCCGACGGCGCCAAGACCGTCATTGGGGTTCGTCAGACCCGCTGCCAGACCGATACCGGCCCAACCGCCCACACCGGACAGAATGCCGATATATTGCTTGCCGCCATGGACATAGGTCATGACATTGCCGATCACGCCGGACGGAGTCTTGAACTTGTAAAGCTCTTCACCCGTTTCGGCGTCTACCGCCTTCAGATAGCCTTCCAGCGTGCCATAGAAGACCAGATCCCCCGCCGTTGCCAGCGCACCGGACCAGACCGAGAACTGTTCGGGCAGCGACCATTTGATCTCGCCGTTGACATTGTCCCAGGCAATGAAATTGCCCATTCCGCCATGGCTGTCAGGTGCGGGGAACATCGAAAGCGTTGCCCCGACATAGGGCTGACCGGCCGTATAGGCTACACGGAAGGGTTCGTAATCCATGCAGACATGGTTGGTGGGAACATAGAACAGGTTGGTCTTGGGCGAGAAGGCTGCCGGTTGCTGGTCCTTGGATCCCAGTGCCGCGGGGCAGACGCCCGTGGTGTTGGTATCCTCGCCATTCTGAGAGGTCGAATATTCGGCGACCACGGCAGGACGACCATAGGTTTCGGATTCCGGATCCATATCGACGCCGGTGGTCCAGTTGACAGCAGGATCGAATTTCTCGGCCACCAGCAACTCGCCGGTTTCGCGATCAAGCGTATAGCCCAGACCGTTCCGGTCGAAATGGGTCAGCAGCTTGCGCTGTTCGCCATCGATTTCCTGATCGGTCAGGATCATTTCATTGACGCCGTCAAAGTCCCATTCGTCATGGGGCGTCATCTGATAGAACCATTTGGCCATGCCGGTGTCGGCGTCGCGGGCCATGATGGTCATCGACCATTTGTTGTCACCCGGCCGTTGAGAGGGATTCCAGGTCGAGGGGTTCCCGGTGCCGTAATAGATCAGGTTCAGATCGGGATCATAGGAATACCAGCCCCAGGTCGTGCCGCCGCCAATCTTCCACTGATCGCCTTCCCAGCTGTTCAGGCTGCTGTCGGGACCGATGGGCTTGCCCAGATGCATGGTCTTTTCCGGATCCACCAGCATTTCGTCATCGGGGCCGGTGGAATAGGCTTTCCAGACCTCTGATCCATCGGCCAGGCTATAGGCTGTGACGCGGCCACGCACACCATATTCACCCCCGGATACGCCGACGATCACCTTGTCCTTGACCGGCAGAACCGTTGCGGTGTTGGTTTCGCCGATCGACGGATCGCCGGTCTGGACCTTCCATTTCTCTTCGCCGGTCTTGGCATCCAGCGCCACAAGCGTCGTATCCGCCTGATGCAGCAGGATCATGCCATCGGCATAGGCGACCCCGCGGTTGACCGTGTCGCAGCACATGACCGCAATGACTTCGGGGTTTTGCTGGGGTTCATAGCGCCAGACGATCTTGCCGTCATTGGCCAGGTCCAGGGCGAAAACCTTGTTGGGGAACGGCGTGTGGACATACATCATGTCGCCGATCACAAGGGGGCTGCCCTCATGGCCACGCAGGACGCCGGTTGAAAATGTCCACGCCACGCGCAGATCTTTGACATTGTCCTTGTTGATCTGGTCCAGCTCGGAATAACGCGTATTCGCGTAATCACCCATCTGGATCGCCCATTGTTCCGGCTTGGCCATTTCGGCCATGACACTTTCGTTCGCATAGGCCGTGGCACTGGTCAGCAGCAGTGCCGCCAGGGCACTGTTCAGCAGATATTTCATCGATGTGCTCCTCCCTTGGATCAGACGCCGCGGATTTTCCTCCGGCCACGGCTCTCCATGTCAGGTAGTGTTGGATGCACACCCTTCTGCGTCAATCCGCCGCACTGCCACTTACCCCTAAAGTCTGATGGGAGTTTTGGCAGCGCGATCGGGAAGATTTGGCAAAATCGTTCAGGCAAGCCGTTCGGCATGCCACAGGATGTGGTCTGCCATGAAGGTCTGCACGAAGAAGTAGCTGTGATCATAGCCCGGCTGCATCCGGAACTGACCGGGCTGACGCCGCGCCATCATGGCCTGCGCCAGGGCCTCGGGCTTGAGCAGGTCCAGGAACTGATCTTCGCTGCCCTGATCGATCAGCACTTCGCCGGGATATCCCCGTTCCGTCATCAGGATCGTGGCATCATGGGCGCGCCAGGTCGCCCTGTCCTCGCCCAGATAGGCCGAAAGCTGTTTCCTGCCCCAGTCCGACTCGGTCGGATTCGCAATCGGTGAAAATGCCGAAACCGAGCGATAGCGGTCCGGGTGTGTCATGGCGATGGTCAGCGCGCCGTGCCCGCCCATGGAATGGCCGGTGATCCCCATGGCATCGCGATCAATGGCGAAATTGTCGCTGACCAGCTCGGGCAGCTCGTGAACGATATATTGCCACATCTGGTAATGCGGCTTCCACGGGTCCTGGGTGGCATTCACATAGAACCCTGCGCCCTTCCCCAGATCATAGGCTTCGTCGTCGGCAACCTCATCTCCGCGCGGGGATGTGTCGGGGAAGACGATCGCGATCCCGGCTTCGGCGCACCATTCCTGGGCGGCGGCCTTGGTCATGGCGTTTTCATGGGTGCAGGTCAGGCCCGACAGATACCACAGCACCGGAACCCGGCCATGCTGCGCCTCTTCGGGCAGAAACAGCGCGAATGTCATGTCCGTGCCAGTGGATTGGGATTTATGACGATAGACGCCCTGCGTCCCGCCAAAGCTGCGATTTTCCGAAAGCGTTTCGATGGTCACATCATGCCCCTTTTCTGCAAGATATTGCGGTCCCGTTCTGCGCCCCACCAAACCCATGAGACGCCCCGAGGGCAACGCGAAAAGACAAGAAGCCACACAAAGGAATCATACAGCTTGCGTCGCTTGGGGCAGATCGGTTCGGGATTCGGCCATAGCGCCAGCCCGGCATGGTATCGCGCGCCCTGCGCAGCCTCTCGCAAGGGCGGCGGGGACCGGGAAACCCGGCCCCCGCACGATGATCAATAGAGATCCGGGCAGAACTGATGCCCTGCCCGTTGCATCACTTCAGTTCGTCGACCGAACGAATGACCTTGCCCAGCAGGCCGTAATCCAGCGCTTCCTGGGTGTTCAGCCAGAAATCGCGATGCGTGTCCTTTTCGATCCGTTCCACCGTCTGACCCGTCGCATCCGCAAAGATCTGGTTCAGGCGATCCCGCATCAAACGAACCTGTTCGGCCTGGATCATCATGTCCGACGAGGTTCCGCCAATCCCGCCCGAGGGCTGGTGAATCAGAAAGCGGGTATTGGGCAGGCAATAGCGGTTTTCCTTGGCCGCACCGACAAAGATCAATGCGCCAGCACTGGCCACCCAGCCCGAACCGATCGTGCGCACGGTGGGACGGATGAACTTGATCACGTCATGGATCATGTCACCCGATTCAACATGCCCCCCGGGCGAGCTGATCAGCATGTTGATCGGCTTGTCGCTTTCCTCGGCCAGGGCCAGCAGATGGGCGACGGTGCGCTGTGCCAGCTTGTCATTGATCGCGCCGGCCACGATCACCGTACGCGATTTGAAATACAGCTTGCCGATATTGTCGCCATCGGGAAGGCCCAGGCCACCTTCCTTGTCACCCTGGTCAGGGCGGTCATCGTCATCATTGTCGTCGTCATCGTCCAGCCACTGATGGCGCATGGGCCTGCTCCTTGTTTTTCTCATAGCGACGGCGGGACCAGCGGCCCCGCCGTCCTTTTACCTAAGCAGCCATGAAGGATCAGTAAAGCACGACCGAACGAATCGATTCACCGCTGTGCATCAGGTCAAAGCCCTTGTTGATGTCATCCAGCGACATGGTGTGCGTGATCATGGGATCGATCTCGATCTTTCCGTCCATGTACCAGTCGACGATCTTGGGCACATCGGTACGTCCGCGGGCGCCGCCGAATGCCGTGCCTTTCCAGACGCGGCCGGTCACCAGCTGGAACGGACGGGTGCTGATTTCGGCCCCTGCAGGCGCAACGCCGATGATGATCGACTGACCCCAGCCGCGATGGGTGCATTCCAGCGCATCGCGCATGACCTTGACGTTGCCGGTCGCGTCAAAGCTGTAATCCGCGCCACCGATCTGGTCGAAGGGGGTTTTCGTCATCTCGACGATTTCCTGCACGACATTCTCGACGTTCTTCGGATTCACGAAATGGGTCATGCCGAAACGCTCGGCCATTTCCTTCTTGTCGTCATTCAGATCGACGCCTATGATCATGTCGGCCCCGGCCAGACGCAGGCCCTGAATCACGTTCAGCCCGATGCCGCCCAGCCCGAAGACAACCGCCTTGGCGCCGATTTCGACCTTGGCCGTGTTGATCACCGCGCCAACGCCGGTGGTCACGCCGCAGCCGATATAGCAGATCTTGTCGAAAGGTGCGTCTTCGCGCACCTTGGCCAATGCGATTTCGGGCAGAACCGTATGGTTCGCAAAGGTCGAACAGCCCATGTAGTGATAGATCGGCGTTCCATCCAGCATCGAGAAACGCGTGGTGCCATCGGGCATCAGCCCCTGCCCCTGCGTCGCGCGGATCCTGGTGCAGAGGTTGGTCTTGCCCGACAGGCAGGACGCACATTCACGGCATTCCGGCGTATAGAGCGGGATGACATGATCGCCGGGCTTCAGGCTGGTCACGCCCGGTCCGACCTCAAGTACCACGCCCGCGCCCTCATGGCCCAGAATGGACGGAAACAGCCCTTCGGGGTCGGCACCCGAGCGGGTGAATTCATCGGTGTGACAAATGCCGGTTGCCTTGATCTCGACCAGAACCTCGCCCTCTTTGGGTCCTTCGAGATTGACCTCCATCACTTCCAACGGTTTGCCGGCCTCAAGGGCCACGGCAGCACGGGTTCTCATTGGCTGTCTCCTGTCATTCCAGTTCGTAGGATTCTAAATGGCCAGAGGGGTCTTGCTTGCGCCCCTGACTTCGCGTTTCGATTGATATGACGATCCCGTCAAGCAGGAAGGGCCCCCGTCCGCTTTGCGACATGTGTGGCGATGGCATCCATCAATGCGGGGGACAGGGCGTCATAGGGTTCAAGCCCCAGTTCACGCAGGCGGGCGCGGATGCCGCCCATCCGCGACGGGTCAACGCCCGATTCGATCACCGAACTGACAAAGCCCGCGAATTCCGGGGCGGACCAGCCGCGCTCGGAGGACAGTTCCGTATGCACGAAATCCAACCCATAAAAGGGATGCTGCTTGTCCTCGATGCGCCCGAACATATGCACGCCACAGTCGCGGCAGCGATGGCGCTGGATTGCAGCATTGCGGTCAACGATTTCCAGCTTGTCGGAGTTCTGGATGATCTCGACGCAGTCGCGGGCGACAACGGCGACCAGGCTGAAGGTCGCCCCCGCTGGCCGCCAGCATTTCGTGCAGCCGCAGATATGATTATGGGACGTCTGGGATGTGATGCGGACCTTGACCGGATCGATACCGCAATGACAAGACAGCACGCCTCCCTGGAAGCCTGCGCGTCCCGGCGCGATGCCTTCGTCGACCGCGGGATGAATCTTCACCCCATCTGTACCTGCCATGGTCCCCTCCTGAGATGACCGAACATCTCCTAGGGTCGCGCGCGCGGGAAGAATCGGCAAGTCAGCGGAAGGTTGTAGCGCCGCGCGACGATACGCGCGGCGCCAAAAGGGTCAGCTGGCCGGAGTCGAGCTGACGCCGACCTTGGCAGGGCGCAGCAGACGGTCGTGAAGACGGAAACCGTTGTCCATGACCTGAATGATCTCTCCGGCGGTGGTTCCGGGCACCGCGGCCTCGAACATGGCTTCGTGGTAGGTCGGGTCGAATTTCTCGCCATGCTCGGGGCGAATCACGGTGATCCCGTGCTTGGCGAAGACATTGGACAATTCGCGCAGCGTCAGTTCGACCCCTTCGATCAAGGCCCCGGCGGCGGCGCGCTGTTCCTCATTCGCGGCATCCAGCGCGCGCGTCAGCGCGTCATGCACGGGCAGCAGATCACGAGCCAGGCGCGAACCGCCATATTGCTCGGCATCGCGACGATCCTTGTCGGCCCGCTTGCGCGAGTTCTCGGCATCGGCCAGCGCACGCATCCACTTGTCGCGGAATTCGTCGCGTTCAGCCTTGAGCGCCTCGACCTCGTCCGAAGGATCGGCCAGCGGGTCTTCCATCATGTCGTCTAGAGGCTGTTCGTTCTGTTCGGTCATTCTCAATTCATCCTTTCCGGCCGGACAACACGCGCCCGACCAGTTGGGCGGTGTAATCGACAATCGGCACGATGCGGCCATAATTCAACCGCGTCGGTCCGATGACGCCCACCGCGCCTACAATCTTCCGGTCGGCATTCATATAGGGTGAAACCACCAGAGCGGAACCCGAAAGTGAAAAAAGCTTGTTCTCGGACCCGATGAAAATTCTGACCCCGTCTCCTTCTTCGGTCAGTTCCAGAAATTCGACAATGTCTCGCTTGCGCTCCAGATCATCGAACAAAACCCGGATGCGGTCCAGATCGGCGGCCTCGCTGTCCAGAAGATTCGCCCGCCCGCGCACGATCAGTCGCGGATCCGAAGCCTCATTGTCCCACAGCGCCAGCCCTGAATCGACCAGTTCGGCGGCAAGCACGTCCAGTTCGCGCCGGCGTGCGGCGATCTCGCGGGCCATGAAACTGCGCAACTCGGCAACGGTCTTTCCCTCTGCCATGGCATTGAGGAAATTTGCCGCCTCGCGCATCGAGGACGGCGTCTGCCCCGGCGGCGGTGTAAAGATCCTGTTTTCGACATGGCCGTCGGCAAAAACCAGAATGACCAGCGCCCGATCCTGCGCAAGGCTGACGAATTCGATGTGGCGGATGGGGGCTTCGTGCTTGGGCATCAGGACCAGCGAGGCACCATGCGTCAGCGAACTGAGCGTCGTGCTGACCCGGTCCAGCAACATGCCCGTATCCGGATCGTCATTGCCCAGGGTCTGATCGATTGCGGCACGATCGGTCGGGGTGACATTGTCGATTTCCATCATGCCATCGACGAACAGCCGTAGCCCCAGTTGCGATGGCAACCGCCCTGCGGAAACATGCGGGCTGTCCAGCAGCCCCAGCAGTTCAAGGTCCTGCATCACATTTCTGACAGTGGCGGCACTGACCTTTTCCGACAACTCGCGCGTCAATGTGCGCGAACCGATCGGCTCGCCTGTCTCAAGATAAGCCTGAACCACCCGGCGAAACACTTCGCGGGAGCGGTCGTTCAACTCGGATAGCAGCGTTTCCTGGTTCATATCCCTCACGGGCTTGCGTGACATGGGCGCGGACCTGTATTGGGCAGCCAATCTTCACCGAAAGGAATACCCATGCGCCCCTCTGGCCGGAATCTAAGCGAAATGCGCTCAATTTCAATCGAAACCGGCGTGATGCGCCATGCAGAGGGATCATGCCTGATCCGCTGTGGCAATACGCATGTGCTTTGCACCGCCTCGGTCGAAAACAATCCGCCGCGCTTCCTGAAGGGCACCGGCCTTGGCTGGGTCACTGCCGAATACGGCATGCTGCCCCGTGCCACCAATACCCGCAACCGCCGCGAGGCCGCCCAGGGCAAGCAATCGGGTCGCACACAGGAGATCCAACGACTGATCGGACGCAGCCTGCGGGCGGGCATCGACCGCGTGGCCCTCGGTGAACGCCAGATCACCATCGACTGCGATGTCATTCAGGCCGATGGCGGGACGCGCTGTGCCTCGATCACCGGCGGCTGGGTGGCTTTGCGCCTTGCCGTGAACAAGCTGCTGGCAGCGGGCGTGTTGAACAGCGATCCGATTCTTGACCATGTGGCGGCGGTCAGCTGTGGCATCTATGCGGGTCAGCCGGTTCTGGACCTGGATTATGCCGAAGACAGCGAAGCCGGCACCGACGGCAATTTTGTCCTGACCGGTTCGGGCAAGCTGATCGAGGTGCAGATGTCAGCCGAGGGTGCGACCTTCTCGCGCGATGAAATGAACCAGCTTCTGGACCTGGCCGATGCTGGCATGTCCGAACTGGTCGCCGCCCAGAAAGCCGTTCTTTCATGAGGAAGTTCACCGAGAAGCGCTTGCTGGTGGCGACGCATAACGCCGGCAAGCTGGAAGAGATGCGCGCCCTGCTGGCCCCCTATGGGGTCGAGGTCCTCGGTGCCGCCGAGGCCGGTCTGGCCGAGCCGGAAGAAACCGAGGACAATTTCGTCGGCAATGCCCGCATCAAGGCACGCGCCGCAGTTCAGGCCACCGGCCTGCCCGCGCTTTCCGATGACAGCGGCATTTGCGTCGATGCGCTGAACGGGGCACCCGGCGTCTATACGGCGGATTGGGCGGAAACCGGCAATGGCCGCGATTTCGCCATGGCCATGCAGCGCACCTGGAACGAGCTGGAGGCCGTGAAGGCCCCCGAGCCCCGCCAGGCGCAGTTTCGCTGCACGCTGGTCCTGATGTGGCCTGACGGTCATGACGAGGTCTTCGAAGGCGTGCTGCCCGGTCGGGTGGTCTGGCCGCCCCGTGGGGCCGAAGGTCACGGCTATGACCCGATCTTCATGCCGGACGGATATTCCGATACCTTGGGCGAGATGAGCGCCGAGATGAAGAACAGCCTCAGCCACCGGGCGCTTGCCGTGCAACAGATGATCGGATCCTGCTTTGCATAGAATCTCGACCGGATCGCCATTCGAAAGCCGGATGGCCTATAGCCGTGCAGTCGTCCGGGACAAATGGTGCTTTGTCTCGGGCGTGACAGGCTATGACTATGCCAGCATGACCATGCCCGAAGATGTGGCCGAACAGGCGCGCAACTGCTTTGCGACGATCTTCGACGTGCTGGCACAGGCCGGATTTTCCCGCAACGACATCATGCGCGTCCAATACACTGTCACCGATCCTGCCGATGTCGAGCCGCTGGCCCCTGCCCTGCAAGAGTCACTGGGCGACATCCGACCTGCGGCCACGATGATCATCGCGGGGCTGATCCGCCCGGAAATGAAGATCGAGGTCGAAGTCACGGCGTTGAAGCCATGACCCCCGCCCGCGGCGATCTGTCGAATGACTGGCGCGCAGGTGGCTTTGGTCTTTATGTCCATTGGCCCTTCTGCGCTGCCAAATGCCCCTATTGCGATTTCAACAGCCATGTCGTCGATCAGATAGACCAGGCCCGTTGGGCCAGGGCGCTATCGGCCGAAATAGACCGGCTTGCGGCAGAACTGCCCGGTCGGCACCTGAACAGCATCTTCTTTGGCGGCGGAACACCCTCGTTGATGCAGCCAGAGACCGCCGATCAGGTGATCACCGCAGCCCGGCGTGGCTGGGGTTTTGTCAATGACATCGAAATCTCGCTTGAGGCCAATCCGACCAGCGTCGAGATGGGGCGCTTTCGCGGCTATGCTCAGGCCGGCGTCAATCGCCTGTCCATGGGCATTCAGGCGCTGAATGACGAAGATCTGCGGCGACTGGGCCGCATGCATTCCGTTGCCGAAGCCCGCGCCGCCTTCGATGTGGCTCGGGATTGTTTCGGTCGCGTCAGCTTTGACCTGATCTATGCGCGCCAGAACCAGACGATGGAGCAATGGCGCGATGAACTCTCCGAGGCGCTGACCATGGCCGTGGATCATCTGTCGCTGTATCAGCTGACCATCGAGCCCGGCACGGCCTTTGGCGCCCGCGCTGCGGCAGGCAAGCTGCGTGACCTGCCCGCAGATGACCTGGCCGCCGACATGTATCTCGAGACGCAGGAAATCTGCGAGGCAGCCGGTATGCCCGGCTATGAAACCTCGAACCACGCGGCGTCAGGATCAGAAAGCCGCCACAACCTGATCTATTGGCGTCAGGGCGACTGGGCCGCCGTAGGGCCCGGCGCGCATGGCCGCATCACCCTGCCCCATGGCCGGATCGCCACCGAGGCCCACCGGGCACCCGGAGCATGGCTGAAGGCCGTCGAGCAGACCGGCAACGGGGACAGCAACCGTGAGATCGTTCCCCCGCATGAAATGGCACTGGAGTATCTGTTGATGTCTATGCGGCTGGCCGAGGGCCTGGACATCACCCGATATGAACGGCTGGCGGGCCATGCCTTCGATCCCGAGGTCCTGGCACGGCTTATCGAACTGGGCATGGTCACACGAAAGAATGGCCGTCTGGCCACCACAGCGGCAGGACGACCGGTCCTGAATGCGATCTTGCGTGAATTGGCGGATTGATATGCGAACACTCTGGTATGGAATTGGAGCGCTTTTCCTCGGGTTGGCAATCATCGGCATCGCATTGCCTGTGGTGCCCACCGTTCCGTTCCTGCTGGTTGCCGCCTGGGCCTTTGCGAAAAGCTCTCCCGAACTGCGCCGCCGTATCCGCGAACATCCGACCTATGGGCCTTCGGTACGTGCCTGGCAGGAACGCGGAGCCATCAGCCGCAGCGCAAAGATCTGGGCCGTCGGTGCCATGTCCTTTGGCGTCGGCCTGTCTTTCTGGGTCGGGATGCCACATTGGGTGGTCGGGATGCAGGCGGCGATCTGTATTCTTGTCGCCGCTTATGTGACAACACGTCCCGAAACGTGATCTTCCATATCTAGGCCAATTTGACGGCCTTCTACCAAATCAGCGATGCCCGCCCAGAATTTGGCACAGCTGATCCAGCTGCTCTAGATCATGATAGTTGATGGTGATCGACCCGCCTTTCGCGCCGCCGTGATCGATCGACACCTTCATGCCAAGCTGCGCCGACAGATCGGATTCCAATGCGCGGGTATCAGCATCCTTTTCCTTCTGGCGACGCTGTTGCTTCTTGCCGGCCTGATCGGGATTGGCCTGCTTGCGCACCAGTTCTTCGGTTTCGCGAACCGAAAGTCCCTTTTCCATGATCTTGCGCGCCAACTGGTTTGCATTGGGTGCCGTGATCAGGGCGCGCGCATGGCCCGCAGACAGGCGACCTTCCTTCACGAAATCCTGAACCTGATCCGGCAGGTTCAGCAAGCGCAGCAAATTCGCGATATGGCTGCGGCTCTTGTTCAGTGCTTCGGCCAGCCGTTCCTGCGTATGTCCAAAACGATCCATCAGTTGCCGGAACGAGGTGGCTTCCTCGATCGCATTCAGATCAGCCCGCTGAATGTTCTCGATAATCGCGACTTCCAGCACCTCGGTATCGGAAAGATCACGAATAATGACAGGCAATTCATGCAGTTGCGCCATCTGTGCGGCGCGCCAGCGACGTTCTCCGGCAACAATCTGAAAGATGCCGTCGTCCTGTGGATGCGGGCGCACGATCAGCGGCTGCAACACGCCGCGGTTCTTCAGTGAAGCCGCCAGTTCCTGCAGTGCCTCAGGGTCAAAGGTCCGGCGCGGCTGATCCGGATTGGCCGTGATCTGCTCGATCGGCACCATCGTGCGCTCCCGCGCAGGGGTCGTGGGTTCCGGTGTCGCAAGATCCATATCGGCCATCAATGCCGAAAGCCCGCGCCCCAATCCTCGTTTTGCCAGCTTGTTCTCTCCCATAGCTAAGCCACCTCCCTAGCAAGTTTTGTACGCGCGGCAAATTCTTCGGCGAACTTCAGATAGGACATGCTTCCCTTGGACGACGGATCGTAAACAAGTACCGGCTGTCCAAAGGAGGGCGCTTCAGACACACGCACATTACGCGGAATGACGGTCTGATAAACCAGTTCTCCAAGCTGCTCTCTGACATCTGCTTCGACATGTTGAGACAGATTGTTGCGATAATCCGACATCGTCAACAAAATACCGTTGACGCGCAAATCCGGGTTGGCGTTCTTGCGCACCTGTTGCACGGTTGCGAGCAATTGCGACAGGCCTTCCAGTGCATAAAACTCCGTCTGCAGCGGGACCAATACGCTGTCCGCCGCGATAATGGCGTTCAGTGTCAACAGTCCCAGCGCTGGTGGGCAATCAATCAGGATGATGGTTTCCGGCTCGGCTTCAACCAGTTTGCGCTTCAGCAGGATGCTTCGCCCTTCAAACTGGGCCAACTGCACATCTGCGGACGCCAGGTCCGAGGTCGCCGGAACCACGCGCAGATTCGCGATTTCGGTCTCCATGGCGCAATCTTCGAGGGTTTCATCCCCTGCAAGCAAATCGTAGACCGTCCGTTCACGACGATCAACTTCTATTCCCAGACCTGTTGAAGCATTTCCCTGCGGATCCAGATCAACCAGGATCGTGCGATAGCCTTGGCTTGCAAGCGCTGCGCCCAGATTGATGGCAGTTGTGGTTTTCCCCACTCCGCCCTTCTGGTTGGCAATGGCCACGATACGGGTGTCAGACATGGGAAACCTCGCTCACCTTCAGTAAAGCTGCCTCTGAGCTTGTCATACTTGGAAAACTTTCAAGATTGAATGCCCAATCGCTCTGGGCCTCCTGAACTTCGCGTTGCCAGTTTTCGCCCTTCAGAAGCCACGCAGTGCCATCCCGCGACATATGCCTGTCCACAAACGACAAAAGAAGAGAAAGAGGCGCAAGAGCCCGCGCCGAGACATGATCGGCCTGCAAGGGCGGAACATTCTCGATGCGGTCACAAATCACTTTAACTTTATCGAGTGATAACTCCCGAATAGCGGTACGCAGAAAAGTCGCCTTTCGCTGATCACTTTCGACAAGAATGAAGTCCAGATCTTGCTCGGCGAAGACGACAGCCAGCACGACCCCTGGGAATCCTCCGCCCGAACCGAGATCCACCCATCTTCCACATTTCGGCAGGATATGCTGGGAAATCTGGAGTGAATCAACGATATGACGGTCCCAAAATACCGAAAGCGTCGATGATGAAACCAGATTGATACGCGGATTCCACTTTTTCACCAAGGCCTGAAACGCGTGAAGACGTTCTTCTGTTTCACGTGAAACATCGTTGCTCATGCAATCTTCCGATTTTTCATGCGCGTGATCGCAACGATCAGGGAAAGCGCAGCCGGAGTGATACCTTCGATCTTGGCAGCCGCAGCCAAAGTCCTCGGTTTGGCCGCCGTCAACTTGTCCCGCAATTCGGCAGAAAGCCCTGATATTTCAGAATATTCAAGATCTTCCGGGATTTCTATCGACTCATCCGCACGCAGCGCCTCTGCATCCTGCGCTTGACGGTCGGTATACTGCGCATATAGCGCATCATTTTCCAACTGCTTGAGGGTATCAGCCGAATATTCGTTCAGATCCGGAACCAGTGACAGAACCGTTTCGCGATCAATCGAATTCAGGCCCAGCAAAGAAAAAGCCGACCTCTTTTGTCCATCCATTCTGACTTGCAACCCAGCGCGCGAAAGCTCGGTTGGCGAAAAAACGCAAGACTCGGCGATGGCACGGGCCTCGTCATATCTAGACTGACGCTCTTCAAACGCCTGTTTTCTTTTGTCGGAGGCAAGCCCGATCCGGATAGCAAGTGGCGTCAGACGTTGATCGGCATTATCTGCCCGCAACGACAACCGGAATTCCGCGCGGGAGGTAAACATCCGATAGGGTTCGGTCACGCCCCGCGTTGTCAGATCGTCGACCATGACGCCGATATAACTATTGGTACGGCTGAAATGCACCGATTCCATGCCTTGAACTTGGCGCGCTGCATTGATCCCCGCGACCAAGCCCTGGGCAGCAGCCTCTTCGTAGCCGGTTGTCCCATTGATCTGTCCAGCCAGATAGAGCCCTTCGGCCCCACGCAATTTCATTGACGCATCGAGAGATCGTGGATCGACGAAATCATACTCGACTGCGTAACCCGGTTGGGTAATCTCAGCGTTTTCAAGACCATAGATGGATCGCACATAGTCAACCTGCACCTCAGCCGGTAGAGATGTCGATATGCCGTTCGGATAAACCGTGTCATCGTCCAGCCCTTCCGGCTCAAGGAAGATCTGGTGCGAGGTCTTTGTCTCGAAGCGGACCACCTTGTCTTCGATCGACGGACAATACCTCGGGCCGCGTCCCGATATCTTGCCCCCGTACATCGCCGATTTATCCAGATTGTCACGGATAATCTGATGCGTGCGCTCGTTGGTATGGGTGATCCCGCAGCTTATCTGTGCGGCCTGCGGGACATCGTTCAGATAGGAAAACATCACCGGATCATCATCGCCCGGTTGCATTTCCAGCTTGGCCCAATCGATCGTTTTCCCGTTCAATCGTGGCGGAGTTCCGGTCTTCAGCCGACCGAACGAAATCTGGAACTGATTGAGTGACTCAGCAAGACGGTTCGAAGGCGTATCACCCCAACGGCCAGCAGCCCGACTCACCTGACCTATATGAATAACGCCATTGAGAAAGGTTCCTGTCGTCAAGATGACAGCTTTGGCGCCAATCAAGGTGCTGTCGGCCAGTTCGACGCCAGTAATACGTCCCGATTCACTGGTAAGGGCGGCGACTTCACCATAGACCAAAGACAAGTTCTTTTGCCGGGAAATCACGTCATTCGCCGCAATCCGGTATAGAGCCCGGTCCATTTGCGCACGCGGTCCCTGCACTGCCGGCCCTTTACGGCGATTGAGAAGTCGAAACTGAATCCCGGCGCGATCAGCCAGGACTCCCATCACACCATCCAGCGCATCAATTTCACGAACAAGATGCCCTTTTCCCAATCCACCAATCGCGGGATTGCAGGAAAGTGCGCCTACATCTGCCTGACGCATCGTGATCAGCGCGGTCTCAGCCCCCATTCGCGCAGATGCGCAGGCTGCTTCCAGACCGGCATGTCCGGCTCCGATCACGATGACATCAAATTGTTTCACGTGAAACACCTTTCATTTACCGATACAGAAAGACGAGAAGATCACGTCTAAATACTCTTCCGCACCGATTCGTCCAAGCAGTCGATCAAGAGAAACTGCCGTCTGACGGATGGATTCGGCCACAAGTTCGGCCGGCAGATCGTGGTCTATTGTCAGGGAGTCGGCCGCCAAACGCAATGCCGCGACCTGCCTTTCATGGCTGACGATACCGGCACCGGCAATCCTTTGCCGCAGGCGTGAGTAAAGTTCCGACAGAAGTTCATCAATCCCCTGCCCGCTCAACGATGAAATCGAAATTCCGTTATCGCCAGGCTGCAGATCCGCCTTGCTGCGGGCAACAATATCGCCTTCAGCATACAGATCCGGGTCTGCTTTTCCCATATCGGACAGATGAATCCGAAGATCAGCTGAACTTGCGCGCCGACGCGCTACATCGACACCGAGGCCCTCGACATGATCATCGGTATCGCGAAGCCCGGCTGTATCCAGCAAGGTGACGGCAAGCCCATTGAGGTCCATTCGCAGTTCGATCACATCGCGGGTTGTTCCCGCAATATCCGAGACCAGGGCCACGTCCCGCTTTGCTATTTTATTGATAAGACTTGATTTTCCGGCATTAGGAGGTCCAACGATCGCCACCTCGAAGCCCGTCCGCAGCCGCTCTGCCGCTGGAAAGCCTGAAATCTCGAGATCTATCTCGGATCTCAGTTCTTTCAACAGATCAAAGACTTCCGGCGGAACATCATCCGGAACTTCTTCATCAGCGAAATCAACGCTGACCTCAACCAATGCTCCAGCGCGAATCAGCATATCGCGCCAACGCATAACTTTCTTCCCCAGTTCACCGCCGCTTGCCCGCAAGGCAAGCCTTCGCTGGGTTTCGGTTTCCGCTTCAAGAAGATCACCCAGACCTTCCACTTCGGCAAGATCCATGCGCCCGTTCAGGAAGGCGCGACGGGTGAACTCACCCGCCTCGGCAGGGCGAGCACCCAGGTTCGACAGCACGGAAAGGACTCGCCGGGCGATGACCGGTGCGCCATGCAGGTGCAATTCTGCGACTTCTTCACCTGTAAAGCTGGCGCCATACTCGAACCACATTGCCAGAACATGGTCGAGATCTTCGTTTCCGTCGCGCAGAGTACGGAAATAGGCATGACGCGATTTCGGCATGAAACCGCAAAGACGCTCGGCAAGATGCCGGGCGCCTTCTCCGCTAATTCGAATGACCGAGACGCCACCCCGCCCAGGCGGTGTGGCCTCGGCAAAAATGAGGTCCATGGGCTGCCCCGTCAGGCGTTCATCGAATCAAAGAATTCGGCGTTGCTCTTTGTCTGTTTCAGTTTTGAGATCAGGAACTCGATGGCATCGGTCGTTCCCATCGGGTTCAGAATTCGGCGCAACAGATAGGTTTTCTGCAGGTCTTTGGCATCAACCAACAGTTCTTCCTTCCGCGTTCCTGATTTCAGGATGTCCATCGCCGGGAAGACGCGTTTATCGGCGACCTTGCGATCCAGGACGATTTCGCTGTTACCCGTGCCTTTGAACTCTTCGAAGATGACTTCATCCATGCGCGAGCCGGTGTCGATCAAAGCGGTGGCGATGATGGTCAGGCTGCCGCCCTCTTCGATATTCCGGGCGGCACCAAAGAACCTCTTTGGCCGCTGGAGCGCATTCGCATCCACACCACCGGTAAGCACTTTACCCGAGCTGGGCACTACAGTGTTGAATGCCCTACCAAGTCTTGTGATCGAATCAAGAAGAATCACCACATCTCGCTTGTGTTCCACGAGCCGCTTGGCCTTTTCGATGACCATCTCCGATACCGCCACGTGGCGGCTGGCCGGTTCATCGAAGGTCGAAGAGATCACTTCGCCGCGCACGCTGCGCTGCATGTCGGTGACTTCCTCGGGCCGTTCGTCGATCAGCAGCACGATCAGATAGCATTCCGGGTGATTGCGCTCGATCGAATGGGCGATGTTCTGCAGCAGCACGGTTTTACCCGTCCGTGGCGGCGCCACGATCAGCGATCGCTGGCCTTTCCCGATCGGAGCCACCAGATCAATGATGCGCGAGCTGCGATCCTTGATCGTGGGATCCTCGATCTCCATTTTCAGGCGATCATTGGGATAAAGCGGCGTCAAATTGTCAAAAGCCACCTTGTGGCGCGCTTTTTCGGGGCTTTCAAAGTTGATTCGTTCAACCTTGGTCAGCGCGAAATAACGTTCGTTCTCGCCGGGAGCTCGAATCACCCCTTCCACCGTATCACCCGTTCGCAGGCTGTGCTGGCGGATCATGTCGGGGCTGACGTAAATGTCGTCGGGACCGGGCAGATAATTGGCTTCGGTCGACCGCAGGAAGCCGAATCCGTCCTGAACGACCTCCAGAACGCCCTCACCGCCGATGTCCCAGCCCTCTTCCGCATGCTCCTTGAGGATCGAGAACATCATCTCGCCCTTGCGCATGGTGGAAGCGTTCTCGATTTCCCATTCCTCGGCCATTGCCAAGAGATCTGCCGGGCTTTTCGCCTTGAGATCGGACAGGTTCAATCGTTCTTCGGTCATGGGTTGTCACCAGGTTGCCGCGCCAGAATCGGCCGGCCAGATTAGATATTCATCGGGGAATCTCCGACCGGATGGTCGGGCTTGAAGGCGCAGATAAGGCCCAAAGCCCCGTGAGTCAATCTTTGCGATCAGAATTTGACGATTACCGACAGAACGATCACCACCATCAGCAGGGTCGGGACCTCGTTCATCATCCGGTATTGCCGCCCGGTCAGCGATTTTCCCAGCGACAACTGGTGTTTTTGGGTGGCGCACCAGTGATGGAACCAGGTCATGGCAAGCACGCTGGCAGCCTTTGTCCAGGGCCAAACCATCGACCAGTCAACGATTCCCGGGGTCAGGACCAGACAAAGACCACTGAGCCAGGTTGCGATCATGGCCGGACGCATGATCATGCCCAGAAGCTTTTGTTCCATGATTTCAAAGCTTTTTGTCGGCTCGCCACCCTGCCTTCCGCGTTCCGCGTGATAGACGAAAAGTCTGGGCAGATAGAAAATTCCTGCCATCCAGGAAATCACCGCCATCACGTGAAATGCCTTGGCATAGGGATAGATGGTTGCAAGCATGGCTGTCCCCGAATTTTCGCTCTGCCTTACTTAAAATATAAAAGTATAGAAAGGAATGTTGTTATAGTAGGGCCTGTGGATAACAGGATCCCAGGCTTATCCGGAACTCTTTCCACCGAATCAGCTCATGTGGACAAGCTCTTTAAAACCTCTCTGATTCGTCAAAAAGAAGTTTCGTTTCAAACAGATGAATTGTGGATAAGTCTGTGGTCAAAACTTCAGCGAAGGCGTTATCCACAGATTCGCGATTTTTGCTGACCGATTCGTCCACCTGTGGATCGAGTTCTGTCGTTCTTGTTTCGTCTCGGGTGAAATTCGGGTTGTTTTGGTATGACCACAATTTAGCCACATACGACAATACTGGTTATCCACGGGGTTATACACAGGCATTCCTGCATCAGGTCACAGGGTCATTGCCCGAGACTCTTTCGAATCCCTTTTTTCCCCAGTTCAGGCGGCCTAATCTGGGCCACCCTGGCAGCAAGTGACGACATATCGCGATGAACGACGAACCTTCCTTGTCCGAAATTTCTCATGTGCCGCTGGCGGGGGTGATCGGGATGCCGATCGCGCATTCGCGCTCACCACGGTTGCATGGACATTGGTTGCGGCGCTACGGGATCGAGGGGCATTACATTCCGATGCCGGTCATGCCCGAACATCTGGCCGAGGTGCTGCGCATCCTGCCGCGTGCCGGCTTTGTCGGCCTGAATGTCACCATTCCGCACAAGGAGGCGGTTCTGGCACTGGCGGATGTTGTGACCGACCGGGCGGCGCTGATCGGTGCGGCGAATACGCTGATCTTTCGTCCTGACGGGAAAATCCACGCCGACAATACGGATGGCTATGGTTTCATCGCCAATCTGCGTCAGAACGCGCCTGACTGGGATCCCGCGGCGGGACCAGCGGCGGTGATCGGTGCAGGGGGGGCTGCCCGCGCCGTGGTGGCATCGCTGCTGGACAGTGGCGTGAAGGAATTGCGCATCACCAACCGCACGCGGATCAGATCGGAACAGATCAAGTCCGAGTTCGGGGCGCGTCTGGTGGTCTATGACTGGGCGCAGGCCGGAAACATGCTGGAAGGCGCTGCCACGGTAGTCAATGCGACCTCGTTGGGGATGACCGGCAAGCAGCCCTTGAGGGTGCCTCTGGATGCGTTGTCACCGCAGGCCCTGGTGACGGATCTCGTCTATACGCCGCTGATGACGCCCCTGCTTGCCCAGGCGCAGGAACGTGGCTGCAAGGTCGTCGATGGGCTTGGCATGTTGCTGCATCAGGCTGCGCCGGGGTTCGAGCGCTGGTTCGGGCAACGGCCCGAGGTGGATGATGAAGCCCGACGGGTCGTTCTGGAATGAGCTTTCTTCTGGGGCTGACCGGCAGCATCGGCATGGGAAAATCGACCACCGCCCAGATGTTTCGCGAGCGGGGCTGTCCGGTCTGGGACGCTGATCAGGTCGTGCATGAACTGTATGGTCCCGGCGGAGCGGCCGTCGCGCCGGTTGCCCGCCTGTTTCCCTCGGCGCTTGTCGATGGCGGCATAGATCGGGCCGAGCTGAAAAGCTGTATTGCCCGCGATCCCGATGCCCTGTCCCGTCTGGAAGCCGTGGTGCACCCGATGGTCGCAGCCCATCGCGATGAATTCATCCGCAGCCACGGCGATGCAGGGCTGATCGTTCTGGACATTCCGTTGCTGTTCGAAGGTAATATGGCGCAACGCTGCGACGGTGTGGCCGTCGTGTCCACCGATGCCGAAACCCAGAAGGCCCGGGTGATGGCACGTCCGGGCATGACGGAAGAAACATTCCGGATGATCCTGTCGCGCCAGATGCCCGATGCGGAAAAGCGCGCCAGGGCCGACTGGATCATTCCGACCGATACGCTGGACGGCGCGCGACAGGCCATAGACGCGATTTGCCAAGAGATTGAACAGAATGCGTGAGATCGTCCTCGATACCGAAACCACGGGTTTTTACCACGACAAGGATGACCGGATCGTCGAGATCGGCGCGCTGGAACTGGAAGGGCATCTGCCGACCGGACGGACCTTTCATGTCTATATCAACCCCGAACGACCGATGCCGAAAGAGGCCTTTGACGTTCACGGGCTGGGCGATGATTTCCTGCGCGACAAGCCGAAATTCGCGGAAATCGCTCAGGACTTCATTGATTTCGTCGGGGATGATTCCAGGCTGGTGATCCACAACGCCAGCTTCGACATGAAATTCCTGAATGCCGAGTTGAAACGCGCGGGATTCCCGACTTTACCATGGGAGCGGGCGCTGGATACGCTAGCCATGGCCCGTGACAAGTTTCCCGGTGCGGGCAACTCGCTGGATGCGTTGTGCCGCCGCTTTGGTGTCGACAACTCCGGACGCGAACTGCATGGAGCGCTTCTTGACTCGGAATTGCTGGCCGAAGTCTATCTGCAGTTGATCGGGGGGCGTCAGCCCGACCTTGTTCTTGACCAACCGCAAGAGGACAGCTCGGGCGCGCCGGGGCAGGACGCCTTCATGACGCCACGCGCGCCACGTCCCCATCCCCTGCCCTCGCGCCTGACTGCCGAAGAAGCCAAAGCCCATGCCGAATTCATTGCACGGCTGGGCGAAGAATCCGTCTGGGCGCGATATACGGATCAGGCGTGAAGGGGTTGCGCGCCCGAGCGGTGCGCAGCATGCTGGCGATGTATCAGACAGGAGTTTCGATCTGGGTCTGTTTCGCGAATTTCTGGATTTCTGGTCCGCCATATTCGAGCGGATGCACAAGATCCATATGGGGCTGATCGCCGCTGGCGTGGCCTTCTACGCGATGTTTGCCGTCTTTCCGGGTCTGGCGGCGATCCTGACATTATGGAGCCTGTGGTTCGATCCGACGGTCATCATGGCTTATGTCGATGTCGCGCATGAATTCCTGCCCGGTGGGGCCGAGGCGATCATAGATGCCCAGATCCAGTCCCTGACCGAAACGGGACGCACGTCGATCGGCTGGGCGTCTTTCCTGTCATTCATGATCGCCACGATCGCCGCGCGCGCCGGGGTAGACGGGCTGGTACGCGGGTTGAATGCCGCCTATGGCGTGCGCGGGCATTCGACGATCTTTGGCTTCATTCTGGCCTATGTGCTGACGCTGGCGATTGTCGGGATCTCTCTGGCGGGACTTGCCACCATCGTGATCGTGCCGGTGATGCTGAAATTCGTCGTGGTGGCCGAGGTCAGGATCTGGCTGCTGGCGGCCCTGCCCTGGGCGGCAATGTTCATGCTGGTGATCCTGGGTATCGGCATTCTGTATCGCTATGGCCCCAACGTGAAAACGCCACGCACGCCGGTATTCACCTGGGGGTCGTTCTTTGCGACGATCCTGTGGGGCGGCGCGTCCATCGCCTTTTCGGCCTATCTGGGCAGTTTCAACAGCTACAACCGTATCTACGGTTCGATCGGGACGGTGGTTGCCCTGCTGATGTGGTTCTATCTGGCGGGGTTTTCGGTCATGTTGGGCGCCCTGATCAATGTCGAACTGGCGCGGCGTCGCCGGCTGCACGCATTGAGACGTGCAACCGGCTCGAAATAGCGGGCCTGTTCAGACCTTCATGCCCTCGGTCGAGGCAAAGAACATCGCCTGACTGACGGCCGAACGGACCTGTTCCTCGCTGTAAGGCTTGGAAATCAGAAAGGCCGGTTCGGGGCGGTCGCCCGTCAGCAGCCGCTCGGGGAAGGCGGTGATGAAAATCACCGGGATATCGCCCAGATCGCCCAGCAATTCATTCACGGCCTCGATTCCGGAAGAACCATCAGCCAGCTGGATATCGGCCAGGATCAGGTCGGGGCGTGCCTTGCCGGCCAGTTCGATCGCCTGACCATGGGTGCGCGCCACGCCGGTCACATTGTGACCCATGGCCTGCACGATGCCTTTGAGATCCATGGCGATGATCATCTCATCCTCGATGACCATGACCTGACCGCTGAGGGCCTGGCTCATTTCGTTCAATGCGATCTGAACAAGCTCTTCGGCCTCGGGCTGATCGATCCGCATGACCGAGGCAATCTGGTCATAGCGCAGTTCCTCGATGGTGCGCAGCAGCAGGGCCTCGCGGGAATTGGGGGTCAGATTGCGCAGATGGCTCTGGGCGCGTTTTTCGCGTTCGGTCTGCTCTGCCTCGGCAACCGGCTGGCCGGAACTCTGCCAGATCGCATGGAAGGCGCGAAACAGCCCGATGCGGGTGTCAGCCGCGCCATCCATCACCGAACGATCCGACAGGATCGCTTCCAGTGTGGCTGCGGCATAATTGTCTCCTGCGCTTTGACTTCCGGTCAGAGCGCGCGCGTAGCGGCGCAGGAACGGAAGTTCGCGCGCAATGGATTGGGCCAGGTCGGCAGACGCCATGATTATTCCCTCGGTTTTTTTCTCGGTCGAAGTGGAACTTTCCTCGGGGCGAAATGGTTGCATCGCGTGCGCACAGGAAGTTCGGGATCAACAAAAACATGATGACAAAACGGGATGATGGTCGCCGTGAGGCGGTCGAAAAGCAAATCGATGAGAACCTGCGGCGGGTCTATGAGCAGGATGCGACAGAGCAGATTCCCGACCGCTTTCTCGAATTGCTCAAGAAGTTACGCGAGCAGGAATGACACAAGCAAGTAAGCGCGAAGGTGCTACGGTGAAAGTATGACGAATTCTGGGACGACGGATCCCCGCGATCAATTGGTCGATCACCTTCCTGCCCTGAGAGCATTCGCATTGTCGCTGACGCGCGAAGGCGCATCTGCCGATGATCTGGTGCAGGACACCATCGTCAAGGCATGGACGAACATGGACAAGTTCCAGCCGGGCACCAATCTGCGGGCGTGGTTGTTCACCATCCTGCGCAACACATTCTATTCGTCGCGCCGCAAGACCCGGCGCGAGGTCAGCGATACCGACGGCATCCATGCCGGACGTCAGGCCACCAAGCCCGATCACGATGGCAAGCTGGCCATGCGTGACTTTCGTGCCGCTTTCCAGCATCTGCCCGTCGAACAGCGCGAGGCGCTGATCCTTGTCGGTGCATCGGGTTTTTCCTACGAGGAAGCCGCCGCCATGACCAAGGTCGCCGTCGGCACGGTGAAGTCACGGGCAAATCGCGGTCGCAAGAAACTGGCCGAGCTTCTGGGGCTGGACGAATCCGAAGACATGGACATGACCGATCAGGCCACGCGGGCCGTCATTGCCAACAATTACACCGGCTCTCGATAGGCGGTCGCGACGATGCTCAGACGCTATCGCGACAGGCTGGATTTCACCCGACGGCTTGGATTTCGCCTGATTGCCCTGCTGTCAATGGCGATCCTGCCGATCGGGCTGATGTCACTGGTCCAGAACCTTCACCTGTCGCGCGACGCCCAGCAAAGCGCCGAAATCGCCCTGCTGGGGCGCACGGCATCGGCGGCTGCCGGTGAAAGGGCCTTGCTGATCAGCGCCATGGGTTCGGCCGATGCGCTGGGGCCGGCGGTGCTGGAAACCATGGATCGCGCGGATGATTGCTCGGACCTGATGCGCAATTTCATCCAGCGCAGCGCCACCTATCTGAACGCGATCTTCGTGCCTCTGGACGGTGTCAGCTATTGCTCGTCCAGTCTTGCCCCGGGCGAGACGATGGATATGCATGGCAACCCGATCTATCAGCAATTCCTGACCGAGCCGGGGACCATGATCAAATCGGTCAACCAGGGCGCGCTCAGCGGCCGCTCGGTCGTGGTGGTGCTGCATCCCCTGTATCGCGACAGTGAAATGCTGGGCTATATCGCCCTGTCGCTGACGCAGGAATTGCTGCGTTCGACCCATGCCATCAATTTCGGCACCGAGGGCGCGCGGATCGTCACCTTCAACAACCGTGGCGAAATCCTGACCTCGGACAGCGCGGTCGAAGGATTTGCCGATGACATCCTGCCTGCCGACACGCCCCTGTTAAGCATGTTGTCGCGAAATGACACGACCTTTCGCGCACAGTCCGTTGGTGGGGAAATGCGGGTCTTTACCGTCGTGCCCGTGGTGCCGGGGCTGGTCTATGCGATCGGCAGTTGGAGTCCCAAGGTCGCCGGAATCGGCCTGTTCCAGCTGTCGCGTTTCGGCGCGTTGATATTTCCGGTGGTTCTTTGGCTGGTTTCGTTGGGGGTGGCATATTTTGCGGTATTCAGGCTGGTATTACGCCACATATCGGTTTTACGCGGTCAGATGCGCCGCTTCGCCCTTGGCAATCGCGATGCGCCGCCGCCGGTGCTGGGCGATGCGCCTACCGAGATTCGCGATGTCAGCCAGACCTTTCACAATATGGCCCGCATCCTGATCCGCGACGAAGAGGCAATGGAAGATGCGGTCACCGAAAAGACCGTGCTGCTGAAAGAGGTCCATCATCGGGTGAAGAACAATCTTCAGCTGATTGCCTCGATCATCAACATGCAAAGCCGGATGATCGAGGATGATGACGCCAAGCGCGTGCTGCGTTCTGTCCAGGACCGTGTTGCGGCGCTGGCGACCATCTATCGCAACCTTTACCAGGCCGAACATCTTGATGCGGTCGAGGCGGATCGCCTGATCGGAGACATCATCAATCAGATGGTCAATGCCTCGGTCGGTCCTGGCAGCAACCTCAGGGTGGAAACCTCGCTTCAGCCGCTGACCCTGTTGCCCGATCAGGCCGTGCCGCTGTCCTTGCTGGCGACCGAAGCCTTTACCAATGCGCTCAAATATGCGGGCGCGCCGCCGGGTGCGGATGGCCCCTGGGTGCGGGTGACGCTGCAGGCGGAAGGTGACGGTCAGGGATTGCTGGAGATCGAGAACTCCATCGGTGTTCAAAGGGGCGAAAACGAAAGCACGGGGTTGGGGAGCCAGCTGATCGAAGCCTTTTCGACCCAGCTTGAAGGCAGCGCGGAAACGCGCGCCGAAAAGAACAGCTTCATGTTGCGGCTGCATTTCCGCATCGAGTCACCACTGGTCGTCGCACCGCAGGATACCCGGAACGTGGTGCTGACCTCGGCCGCGCGTGACGGTGCGATACATTGAAATGCATCTTGTGATGGCGCTGACATGGATTATCTTGGCTGCATGACGCAGCCGCAGCACAGTTATGACCTGGAAACCGGTGCCGGCCTGCTTGCCTGCCCGCGCTGCGATGCGCTGCATGTCGAGGAAGAACTGCAAAGTGGCGAAACCGCTCGCTGTATCCGCTGCGGTACGGTTCTGGCCAAGCCGCGTGGCGGTGCCTTCAGCCAGTTGATCGCGCTTGCCTTCACCTCGATGGTGTTGTTGATCGGCGCGGTGTTCTTTCCCTTTCTTGAAATCAGCCGAATGGGCTTTGGAAATGCGACCTCGCTGTTCGGGGTGGCGCTGGCCTTTGCCGATGGCATTCTCTTGCCGCTGGTGGCGGCGCTGATGGTCATGATCGTGGGGCTGCCGGTGCTGCGCGCCTTCCTGCTGGTCTATACGCTGGTCCCGCTGGCCAAGGGCTGCCCGCCCAACCGGCATGCAGCCACGGCTTTTCGCTGGTCCGAAATCATGCGCCCCTGGTCCATGGCCGAGATTTTCATTATCGGCACCGCCGTGGCACTGGTGAAGGTGGCCGGTCTGGCCACGGTACATCTGGGGCCGGCCTTCTGGGCCTTTTGCGGGTTGATATTGGTCAATCTGGCCTCGCGTGGTTTCATGTGCCAGACCACGATCTGGGATGCCATCGAGGATGCCGGCCTGCATACCGACGGGCGCGAGATGGTCGAGACCCCCAAACCATGAGTGATGATCCCCATGCCCGCCCGATCCTGACGGCTCATCGCGCCGGTTTGCTGGGCTGCCACAGTTGTGGCCGGGTCTGGCCCGAGGATCAGCGCCGCTGCAAGCGCTGTGGCGCGCGGCTGCATCCACCCGACCGCAGGGGGCTGCAGGCGGTCTGGGCGTGGTGGCTGGCCGGGCTGATCATGTATGTTCCGGCCAATCTCTACCCGATGATGAGCACGCAGACCTTTGCCGGTCTGGCCGGGAACTCCGAGGCGACGATTGTCGAAGGCGTGCTGGAGCTGATTCATCACGGCAGCTATGACATCGCAGCGATCGTCTTCGTGGCCTCGATCGTGGTGCCGATCGCGAAATTCCTGTCGATCGCCTGGCTGGCGATGGTGGCGGGGCGTCCCGCGACCGCAGAGCAGGCACATTCGCGGCTGAAAGTGTTCGAGGTTGTCGAATTCGTCGGCAGGTGGTCGATGATCGACGTGTTCGTCGTTGCGATCCTGTCTGCGCTGGTTCAACTGGGGTTCGTGGCGTCGATTCATCCCGGACCGGCGGCGGCCTGTTTTGCCTTGTCAGTTGCCTTTACGATGCTTTCCGCGCAAAGCTTTGATGCGCGGCTGATATGGCGCGGGTTACCGCTTCGCCGCCGTGGCAAGTAACGACGGGCAGGGAAAAATTACAGGAATGACCGACACGCCGCCGCCGCTGAAACCGGCAAGCCCCGTGCGCAAGACTGCTGTCCGTGCTGCTCAGGCAGGGGTCAATGTGATCTGGCTGGTACCGATCATTGCCCTGATCGTGACGCTGGCCGTGGCATGGAATGCCTATGCCGAACGCGGTGCCCTTATCGAGGTCGAATTCGCCGATGCCACCGGTATCGTGCCCGGTTCCACCGCGCTGCGCTTTCGCGAGATCACCGTGGGACAGGTCGAAGGCGTGAAATTCACCGATGACCTGTCCCATGTGGCGGTGCAGATCCGCGTGGACAAGGATATTGCCCCCTATATCGACGCCGATGCCACCTTCTGGATCGTGCGGCCACAGGTCACGGCGCAGGGTGTCAGCCGTCTGGACACGGTTCTGACCGGCTCGTTCATCGAAGGTTACTGGGACGCCGAGATATCTGAACCCCGGCGCGAATTCGTGGGTGTCGACCGCGCTCCGCTTGTGCGCGAGGATGCCAAGGGCACTTGGGTCAAGCTGTCCTATGAAAGCGGCGAAGGGCTGTCCGAAGGGGCGCCGATCTACTATCGCGGCGTTCAGGTAGGACGGATGGAGAACCTGCGCCTGGCCGAGGACGGTAATTCCGTTCTGGTCGACGGCTTCATTCAGGCACCCCATGATCAGCGTCTGACCAGTGCGACGGTCTTCTGGGATGTCTCGGGGTTCTCCGTGTCTCTGGGTGCCGAAGGCATTGCACTGAACGTCAACTCCCTGACCAGCCTGCTGCAGGGCGGGGTGTCCTTTGATACGCCCGTCACTGGCGGCAAGCCCGTCGATACGGTCGAGGCCTTTCCGGTCCAGCCTGACGAGGAAACGGCCCGCCGGAATGTCTTTATTGCCGATGAGACGGATCAGTTGAAGCTGACCATGATGATAGACGAATCCCTTGGCGGTCTGGCCAAGGGGGCCGATGTTCGGCTGCAGGGCGTCAACATCGGAAAGGTCGCGGATCTGTCGGTTCAGCCGGTCGAAGATGGGGGTGGCGTCGCACGGCTGCGTGAACAGGTGACACTTGCCATTTCGCCCGTGCGGCTGGGGCTGGACCCTGAAACCACCTCTGAGGATGCGATGGAATTCCTGTCGCGCGCCGTGGCCGATGGGCTGCGCGCCCGCGTCGCAAGTTCGGGCCTGTTCGGCACGGAACTGATCGTTGAACTGGTCGAAACCGATGAGGCCGCCGCAGTGATCGACATGGAGGCCCGGCCATTCCCGGCGATCCCGACAGCTCCATCCGAGATCAGCGATTTCACGCAGACCGCGCAGGGGGTTCTGGCCAAGGTCGGCGATCTGCCGATTGCAGAGGTGATGGATTCGGCCCGCGAAATGCTGGACAGCGTCACCGAACTGGCGCGTTCGGAAGACACGCGCGCCATCCCGGGCAGCCTGAGAAAAACAATCGAGGAAGCCCAGGGTGCGGCAAGCGATTTGCGCAGTATGGTCGGAGAGTTCCGTGACAGTGATGCTGCGACCCGTGCGGGCGAGGCCATGACCTCGGCCAGCGAACTGGCGGCCAAGCTGAATGATGCGGCCGATCGCCTGCCCGCGTTGATCGACTCGATGCAGGTCACGGCGGGTTCGGTCGAAACCATTGATTTTACCTCGATCGGGGCCGAACTGGACGCAACCCTGCAGGAATTGCGTGATGTCATCGGCACACAGGCTGCGGCGAATTTGCCCGGTCAGATCTCTGAGCTGATCGAGAAACTGGAGGTTGCGGTCACCGATATCGGTGCTGTCGCCGGTGAGATCCGCGAATCCGGCGCGGGCGGCAATCTGGGCAAGATGATCACCGAGGCCACCTCGGCCTTTGAATCCGTTCAGGCCGCAGCCGTCGATGTGCCCGAGATGGTCAATCAGATCGATGCCGCAGCTGCCAGTGTCGATGAGGTGAATTTCGCTGCCATCAGCACCCAGGCCGAGGGCATTCTGGCCGATCTGCGGGCCATGCTGGGCAGTGAAGATGCGGAACGTCTGCCGCGCAACCTGTCGGATACGCTGGAGGCGGCCTCGGGGCTTTTGAACGACCTGCGTGATGGCAATGCCGCGGGCAGCCTGAACAATGCGCTGGAATCGGCCAGCGTTGCAGCGGATGAGGTCGCGAAATCGGTCGAGGAATTGCCTGCACTGATCAGGCGTCTGCAGGCCACGGCTGCGCGTGCCGATGCGGTGATGGCGGCCTATGGTGATCGCTCGGCCTTCAATACCGAAACCATCAACATGCTGCGGGAATTGCGCCGGGCGACCGAATCCTTCGGATCCCTGGCCCGGATGATCGAACGCAATCCGCGCGCCTTCATTTTGGGACGATAACATGATGACGACCCGCATATTTGCCACGACATTGCTGGGGGCAATGGTGCTGAGCGCCTGTTCGGATCCCGAAAAGACCGGACGTTTTCTGGTTGATCCGCCGGCCAGCAGCACTCGGGTGCCCGACCGGTTGGGCACGGCCGAGCTGAAGGACGTGTCGCTGCCGGAATATGCCGCAGATCAGGAGGTGATGTGGCAGACGGCTGATGGTGCGGTGCGTTCCAACCCCGACAGCCTGTGGGCGGACAATCCGCAGCGTGCCTTCTCGCAAAGCCTTGCGCAGGAGATTTCGGATATCTCCGGCGCATTGGTGGTGAATGAGCCCTGGCCCTTGGCCGAGCCGCCCAGGCGCGAGATCGAGGTAAGGGTGACCCGCGCGCTTGCGCAGGCGAACGGGATCTATCGCCTGAGCGGACGCTATTTCGTTTCCGACGAGGGCAACGGCGGCACCAATCATGCCCGCAGCTTTGATATTTCCGTGCCGTTGAGCAGCAATCAACCCGGAGATATCGCAGCGGCCCTGTCCCGGGCGATCAGCCAGTTGGCCACCCAGATCGCGACGCTGTCGGGTCCCGGACGCACCGTGACCACGCGGCAATCCGTGTCCAATGATCCCTTCGGGCTGGACCCGCTTTTCTAGGCGGTGACCGACAAAATGATTGGCGGGCAGCTGTATCAGCTACCCGCCAGACACCCATGGACGAACTGGGAAAAGACACTGTTTAAACAAAACTGTCCATGAAGTGGCCCTGCCCTTGCTTACTGCCTGGCAGGGATTCGATTGTTCCTTTCTGAGATGTGGCGACCCATCACGCGGGCTATGACCGGAAGAACGAATTGGTCAAAGCAACGCGGGTCCGGCAGGAAGGTTCCCGGTTTTCCGATCCCGCCGCAATCTTCGCAATCGGCGATGCTCCCCCAGCAGTTCGGGCAGGCACCAAGCGCGCAGGCCATCATCTCGGCATGGTCGATCAGCAGTTGGTTTTCGCGTTCCAGCCGGTGATATGCGCTCCAGGTCGGGCGGTCGGGTCCGGGCAGAGGAGTTCCCGGATCCGACCGCCCTGCACTCGCCTCTTGCACCATCTTGAGCGCACGACAAAACGGCTCATTTCCAGCACCCCCCGTTTGGGCGCCCAGGATCTGCAAGGCGGCGAAAACATTGTTAAAATTGTTCAGTCGTTGCGCGCACATCGCGAAACACCCTCTGTTGCGGCCTTGTCGCGATTCATGAAGCATCGCGATGCGGGCGCTTGTCTCAGGTCAGATTGGACCCGGGGGCGTGAAAATGGCGTGAATCCCGGCCTGCACAAAACCGGAACATGGATCCGAAGTGCAGATTTCCCGAATTTTATGTCAGAAATTCGGGAATTCAGGGGAATGAGGCAGAACCGGTGTGGGTGCGGGCATGTCGGATTGCGACTCGGCAAGGCTGCGGATTGCGTCGCGATCTGCTACGGATTCGCCTGCCGCCAATTGTTGGGCAAGCCATCTGCTGAATTGCGGCGCGGCCATCGATGTGCCCGACATCAGGCCAAAGCTGCCGCTGCCCCTGCCGCTGGTCAGCATTCCGGGTTGGGTGATGGCGCGATCGACCACAGCCAGGCAGTCGCCGCCCTCTTCGTCATGCAAGAGCGAGCAATAGGGTGCCAGATGCATCTTCTTCTGATCCACGGCACCTGCGCGCAGGCTGTACTGACCCCCGGCATAGGCATTCATCGTGCCACGGCGCAGGACATTGGGAGTGCCACCGTTCTGGGCATCGGTTTCCACCAGGCGGCCGGCCTCGTCATAAAGCCGGTACTGCGGGTCAAACAGCCAGCTTTGGCGGGCCTCGCGGTGAAAGCCGCGGATCACCTCGTCGCGCTGGACGCCCAGCTGATACTCTGCATCGGGGGAATGCGCGGCAATCGCGATGCGCCATTCGCCCGCAGGTGCAAAGGGTTCCGATAGATGTTCGGGGCAGGTCGGCATGACGATGATCGTGACGCCCTCGCGCCATGATCCCCCGCCCAGGTAGCGTGGCGTGTAGTAGGCCCGCGCGATCTCGCGCCCCTGCGGGTCTTTCATGAGACTGAACTGCCATGGCGCGGTGAAGGCCGTCGTGGCTCCCGCCAATCCCGGAGGCGTCAGGGTGATCTGCAACTTGTCTTCGGGCAGCCCATCACGCACGGGCCCCCAGACTTCCAGCCCGGTCACGGTCCGGTCGTCGGGTGGCAGGCGCCAGCCCAGATCCTCTCCCGGCTTCAGGCGGCCATGCAGGCGGGCCAGGCGGTGGTTGCCGGTGGGCAGAACAAAGCGGATCGGCCCCAGATCACCCGCTCCCTGCACCGAGACGGCATCCATGAACTGTTCCAGCAGACTGGAGCCGTCACGCGCGCCTGCCGTCAGCCCGAAGCTGAGATTGATAACCACGGGCAGCCTGACCGATCCGGCCGGCAGTTCACGCCGGCGCTCGATAAAGCGGCACAGGCGGCGGGCGCGGGTGATGATGAACAGGATCGAGGCCAGGATCGATACCGGCGACAGCGTGCCCATCGAATCCTCGGTCACCTTGGGCGGCAGATTGACCGCGATGACCGGGTGATTGCGTCCGGCGGGATCATCGGGCGAAAACCCGGCGGCCAGCATTGCCACTGCGGCACCATGGCCGGCGGCATAGGCGGTCGAAGGGGTGGTCTGGCGTGCCATGTCCAAAACGCCGCTCAGACGATAGATCGCATCTTCGCCGGGGATTTCTCCGGCACGGGCGCGGGCCAGCCAGACGTCGATATCGGCCCCGCGCAGTTCTATCCCCGAAGGCAGATCCCCCCCCGTGCCGCCGGGCTGAAAGCGGGCATCCTGTATCCAGGTCGCGGCAACACGGCTGGCACCATTGCACAGACGCAACCGCTCGTGGGCAAAGGGAATGGCATCGTCGATGATCCCGATGATGCAGCCGCGTTCCGGGTCGGGCAGTGCGTCGTCGGACAGATAACCAAGCGCCGGATCCGCCAGGTCTGATTCATCGAATTCCTGCGGTGCCGGATTGATGGCGTCCTCGGGCAGAACCCCTGCCGGATCGTCGAGAAACTGTTCAAAAGCGGATATCAGCGCCTGTGCAATCATGACCCAAAGCTCCTGCGGATCAGATCCTCCAGCGCCGCCTGCATCTGGTCGGGCAGTTTGCTGCCCGCTTCCGGATCGTGATCGGGCAGCGGATCTGTCTGCTGCCGGCTGGCCCGCAGCCCCTGCCAGTAATGCAGATAGGGAGAGAGACCGGGACGATAGGTGTCGTAGGCCGCCTGCGGCACAGTCCAGCTGGCCGCCGGGCGGCCGGGATCGGGTTCCTCCGTCGTCTTGCATTTCAGCTCCACCGTTGCCCCCATTCCTCTGCAGCCCGTTTGGCCAGCGACCCCCACATCGGTGCGGGACGTACCGGCGTTTTCGCGACCGGGAAGCTGGCCGAAGGGTCCGCACCGGTCGTCATTTCGTTCAGGATCGCATAGTGGAAATCGCGCGGATGGGCGCCATCGGTGAATTTGCTGCCGTCAAAGCTGGCATGACCCAATTCGCCCGAACCGGTGATTTCGGCGCGTGCGCGCTGGAACATGTAGCGGCCCAGCTGGATGCCCAGCACGGCCCCGGCGGCGCTGTCGGCGGGGAAATGCACACCGGCGACGGTCCGGTTGATGGCGATGCGACAGGCCAGCCGGTACAGCTGGCTGTCGGGTTGCACCTCGGCATCCGGGTCCTGCAACAGGCTGAGCAGGGTCGCCAGCGTGAAGGCCTGGGTTGAATGTCCACTGGGCAGCGTCGCATGCGTGGGACAGCTGATCATCGGCTGGATGCGGTCGGTGAACTGGGTCGGTCGCGGGCATCCCAGCGCCAGCTTGACCCGCATCACCACGAAGGTGGCCATGTCCAGCGCGGTGAAAAGCGCCTCGCGGATGGCGGGGGCGCGGCTGGGCTCCATCGGCATGATGCTGGCAAAGAAGGGGATCAGGTGCTGGGTCTGGACCTGAATTTCCGCCGAGCGGTCGGCGCGCAGTTCCGCATAATTGGCCACCATCTGCGCAGCAGCACTGAATTCGGCCAGTCCGGGACGGGTGATTTCCGCAAATGGCGTATAGCTGGCATTCAGGGCGTCGCCATCGGTGGTGCGGCGCAGCACCGTGGCGGTGCGACAGGTGGTCTCGGCGGGGGTGTAATCCTCGAAGGTGAAGGAAATATCCTCCAGCAACTCTCCGGCGATGACGGCTGCGCGGTGATCACCGTCAAGACGCTCGAGCCGACCGGCCATGTCCAGCGAGGATGGGGTGCCGGCTTCGGGCGTGATCAGTTCGGCGCCGACAATGGCATCACGCGTCCGCAACAGCGCCATTGCCATCATGGATGACCCTTCGCCCGATCCCGCGCCCTGCGCATTTTGCGCGTTTTGTGCATTCTGAGCGTTTTGCGCATTCTGGGCATTTTGTGCGTTTTGCGCATTCAGCAACGACATTGGAACCTACCTTCCTGGCGACCTTGGAATTTTGCTCCGAGGCGTTTTTCTGTGTCATTCTGGCTGATTGAAGATTAACACAATGTCTTGTTCACATCGACGGGTAAGTTCCGTGAGCCGATTGGTACTGCGATTAGCTGGACCCGTTTCGATCACCGGTCCGGGAAACGAAAACCTGACTCCGCGCAGCATGAAGGCGCGGGGTGCCCTTGCCGTGATCGGGTCATCGGCCGACATGCAGATCTCGCGTCCCAAGTTGCAGGATCTGCTGTTCAGCGAACGTGACCCCGAACATGGCTCGGCAAGCGTGCGCCAGTTGCTGCGCGAGATACGCATTGCCCTTGGCCCCTATCGCGAGGCCCTGACGACCGGCCCGGGATGGGTCGGACTGGACAGCACTATCGTCGAACTGGATATGGCCGGGCAGGTCGGATTGGACGGCCGCCGCCCCGAATTTGCCGCCGATCTGGATATCCCCGATCCCGAATTCGAGGATTGGTTGCGCGATGCGCGCAGTCATTACGAAGATCAGGCCGACGAGATACTGGCGAGGACGGTGACCGAAGACAGCGTCCCGACGCTGATCCTTCAGGCTCCGGTGGCAGCCGATGCGCAATCGGCAGTGACTGCCGCGATGATCCTGCAAGAGGCCGCCTCTCGGGTTGCCGACATGCTGCCGGTGCAGGTCGTCAATGGCGATCCGGGCATTGGCCGGGTTTCGGTCGGGATCGAACTGGGCGCAATGTCCAGCCGCATGGGCAATGACATCGTCCTGCTGTTCACCGCGCGGTTGCGCAGCGACGGGCGGATGCTGTGGACACGGCGCTTTTCGCTGCCCGCCAATGATACCACGGGCTCCATGCGCCATGTGGCCGGAGGTGTCGCCGTGGCGATCATGCACGGGCTGGAACACCTGCGCGAGATCGTGCCCGATGCCAATATCCGGCGGATGCCCCTGCAGGATGTCTTCAGCTATTCCGCATCGCGGCTGAAGCGCGCCGACGAACAGCTGTCCCAGATCGACCCGAATGGAGATCGTGCCGTCATCCTGGCGCTGCGCTCATACATCCGGCACACGATGCTGCTGGAACGGTTGAGCCGCGACCCCGATGCCGATGCCCATATCGCGGCAGACATGGCACAGCGCGCGCGTGAACTGTCTCCGGGTAATCCCACCGCGCTTGGTGTCAATGCGATGGTGGCCGCCTGGAAAGGGCAGTTCGAGACCGCCTTCGACATGGCCCGACATGCCATCGCGATCGATGACGAAAACCCGATTGCCCGCCTGTCCTATTCCAGCGCCCTGACCAGCATGGGATACCACCGCGAGGCCGAGGCCGAGGCCAGCGCCGCACATCTCAGCGCCCTGTCCGAACTGGGTCCGGCGGCATGGGTCCTGCGCCGCGCCATTGCCGCGACGCGGGTTGGCGACCTGAAATCCGCCGAACGTTTCTTTGCCACCACCCATGGTTATGCCCCCCAGAACCGGCCAGCCCTGCGTTTCCTCAGTGCGATCCGTTACGAACTGGGCGATGAAGCCGGGGCGCTGGAGGCCCTGAAGAAGCTGAAGAAGCTTGAGCCGGACTTTTCGTTGGAACTGATGGCCAGCAGGGACTATCCGGTCGAATCCCTGCGTCAGGCCGGTTTGCTGCGGGTGACGAAATCCGGGCTGATCTAGGGCTGCAGCCGGGCCATGATCTGGCCATGCAGGCGCGGTCCCGCCACGATCAGACCATCCACCGTGGCACGCGGGCTGTTGAAGCGCATTGGCTTGCCGCGCCGGTCCGAGGCAATCGCCCCTGCCCGTTCGGCAATCAGGCTGCCCGCGGCGATGTCCCATTCCCAGGCCGAGCGCAGTGACAGCGCGGCATCAAAGCGCCCTTGTCCGGCAAGACACAGCCGCCATGCCAGCGACGGGCGGAATTCGCGGTGAAAGGCCGGGGCCTGTCCACCGCGCCAGTATCTGGGTTCAGATGCGGCGCGATAGGTCAGGACGCGCGCGCCCTCGATATCGCTGTCGCTGGGGTGGATGGGCTTGCCGTTCATCAGTGCAGGCCCGTCGGCGCTGGCCGTATAGCAACAATCGCTGACCGGCAGATAGACCACCGCCGCGACGATCCTGTCGCCATCGGAAACAGCAAGGGAATGAGAAAACCCTTCCTGTCCGGCGATAAAGGCACGGGTGCCGTCGATCGGGTCAATGATGAAACAATGGCGCGCATCCAGCCGCGACGGGTCGGCCTCGCTTTCTTCGGACAGCCAGCCGTAATCTGGACGGGCCGCGCTTAGAATGCCTTGCACTTCCTCATTCACGGCCAGATCTGCCTCGGTAACAGGTCCTGCCCCGTCCGGCTTTTCCCAGCTGCGGGGTTCCTTCTGCCAATATTCCAATGCCACGCGCCCTGCGGCGCGGGCGGCATCTTCAAGCAGTTTCAGATCCTGTTCATTCGCCGGCAACGGTCATCCCCTCCACAAGCAGGCTGGGCACCTCGGCCCCGCGCCATGGCAGCGCATCATTGGCGGCAATCAGCGACATCAGCATGTCCTTCAGATTGCCGGCAATGGTGCATTCATTGACAGCATAGGCGATCTGGCCATTTTCGACCCAGAACCCAGCCGCCCCGCGCGAGTAATCGCCCGTGGTGCCATTGATCGATGCCCCCAGCATCGAGGTGACGATCAAGCCGGTGCCCATATCCGCGATCAGTTGCTCGCGGCTGTATTGCCCCGGTGTCAGGATGACATTGCTGTTGGTGGGTGAAGGGGCCGAGGCCAGACCGCGTGCGGCCGAGGCGGTGCTGTCCATTCCCAGCTTGCGTGCCGTGGCCAGATCCAGCGTCCAGCCCTGCAGCAGCCCATCGGCCACGATATGGCGGGCGCGCGTCGCCAGGCCCTCGGCATCGAAGGGGCGCGAAGAGGGAAAACGTGCGCGCAGCGGGTCCTCGCGCAGGTCCATCCCCGATGGCAGCACCGGCTCACCCATGGATTTGCGCAGCCAGCTGGCCCCGCGTGCAACCGCCGCGCCATTCACCGCCGAGAGCAGATGCCCGATCAGCGACGCCGAGACGCGCCGGTCGTAAAGGATCGGAAAGGCACCGGTGGGCGGTTTGCGCGACCCGGCACGCGCCAGGGTGCGTTCCGCCGCAAGCTGGCCGATCTCTTCCGGTTCGGGCAGATCCTCGGCCCAGACGCGGCCCTCTCCGGCATAGTCGCGCTCCATCCCCAGCCCTTCGCCGGTGATGGCGATGGCTGAAATCGCATGGGTGCTGCGGCCATATCCGCCCGAGAACCCATTGCTGGCCGCCATCCAGATCTGGCGCCGGCTGAAACTGGCATTGGCGCTTTCGACCTGGGAAATGCCCCTGGATTGCAGCGCCGCAGCCTCGGCCCGCAGGGCAAGTTCTTGCAGATGCTGGGGCGAAGGATCGGGCCGGTCGTCGCAGATTTCCAGCTGTCCCGCGTCACGTGCCGCGGTCAGCTGATCCGGTTCGGCCAGACCCAGCGTGTCATCGACCGGCGCTTCGCGCGCCATGGCCACGGCGCGGGCCGCCATTTCGCCAATGCTCGCATCACTGTGATCGGAAGCGGATACGCAGGCCTGACGTCCGCCAATCAGGACGCGCAGCCCTATCTCGATCGCTTCGGCCCGGTCGGCATGTTCAAGCGCGCCGGCGCGCACGTCAATGCTGGTCGACTGTCCGCCGACGGCCATTGCATCCGCCTCGTCAGCGCCGGCTTTGGTCGCGGCGGTGACAAGCGCCTCGGCCAGTCTGCTCAGCTGCGCGGCATCCTTGTTCGCGGTGGTGTTGCTGCCCATGATACCCTCGTGTCGGTTTGCCCCCCTTTTCCCGCGACAGCGGGCCGGGCGCAAATGAAAAGGGCCGGACATGGTCCGGCCCCTGGTCATTCCTGTCGTCTCAGATCACTTGACCTGCTGACCATTGGCAAAGACGGACCCGTCTTCGCGGAATTCGAGTTCGGTCGTCAACTGGTCGGGATCGCCTTCGGCGGGACGTGCAAACATGGCGATCATCATCCGCGCACCCATCAACTGCTCTTGCGGCATGAAGCCCATGTTGGCCAGTTTCTCCAGCAGATCGTTCACGCCGGTGAACGTGCCATTCACCTTGCCGACCGGCATGCCGGTTCCCTCGGGAATGGTCAGTTCGCCCGTCAGCTCGGCCTTGGCACCAATCATGTCCAGTGCGAACTGGTTGATCGTGACGTTTTCAGGCTGGAAGGGCACCGGCATGTCCTCGGCCGGGGTTTCACCTTCGTCGATAGCGGCCATTTCATCGGACATGCGCTTGCCGAAAGCGGGATCCAGCAGGTCTTCACGCATCAGCGCCTGACCTTCCAGGTCGATCATCAGGCTGGCGGGATCACGCGGCAGCTGGCCATCGGGGTCGAACATGTTCCAGATGCCATCGGCCAGCGTCAGCCCCGCCAGCGTATAGGTCAGGCGGAAGGGCTGCGGCTCGTCCGACTTGCTGACCGGAAAGGCCACCTGTGCCGCAGCCTTTTCGATGGCATAGCTGATCGGAAAGGGCAGATCGTTCGAGGTCAGCTCGGCGCTGGAACCCAATGCGCTGCCGCCATAGGTGATTCCATCGCGCGACATCGTCAGCGCGATTTCGCTGCTTTCGGTCCTGAGCGAGGCCGATCCCGATTGCGGCGCGCCGTCGTCATCAACGCCGTCGAACCGCATTTCGCCGGTCAGGGCGCCCAATTGCACCTTGCCTTCGACGCTCATGCCGGCCTTCAGCGCCTCATGCGCGGCCTCGGCCATGTTGAACTGCCCCTCGGGGGCGACCATCATGCCGTTCATGGCAAGGCCGTCGATATGGGCGGTGGCATTGACCGAACCGCTGCCCGAATCAGCGTCATCGCTGTCCAGATCGTCAAACGCCAGCGCCAGATCCAGCCCGGCCACGGTCATGTCATAAGTGGATTGCATGCCGGCCCCGGCGCGGCTGCGGTATTCCCCCGCCATGTCGGTCAGCATGACGGTGACGGGCATCTCTGCGGCATCTGGATCCCGGGCTTCGTCAAAGCGCGCGGTGATCTTGACCGTGGGATAGGTCAGCTGGTGCAGCATGTCGTCGGGTTCACCCGAGGACAGCATTTCATTCGACGGCATGACGATCTGCGCATGGGCCGTGACATCATCCTCGCCTTCGATATGCGAGGTCATGTCGGCGATGATATCGCCCTGGATCACGGTGCGCACCTTGGCATCGCCGGTTTCCTGCAGGGTCAGCTTGGGGATCGTGATGACGATCTCTTCGGCCTCGCCCCGGGTGGCAACCTCGACATCGGTAAGGGTCAGCGTGCTGCCGGCCTCATCGCGGCTGCCAATCGTGATCTCATACCCCATGTCAGAGTAATATCGGTCAAGATTCTCCCAGACCTGAAGGGGTGAAACCTCGGCAAGGACAGGGGCAGCGCCCGCAATCAGGGCCAATGACGAGGTTGCAAGCGATCGGAACATGCCGGATACCTTTCAAACATCTGCAATTTGCCCGTTGTCTGACACAGCACCGGCATCAGGGAAAGGGAACAATCCGTGATCAGGACCGAACGCCATGGATCTTTTGGCAAATTGATCATCGACAGACCGGAGAAGGCAAATTCCCTGACCGGAGAGATGCTGCGACAACTGACCGCCGCGCTGGACGAGATGGCCACGCAGAAATGTGGCGCGGTGATACTGACCGGCGCAGGGCGGGTGTTTTCCGCCGGGGCCGATCTGGACGAGGCAAGGGCCGGGCTTGCCACATCGCCGGAATGGGAACGTCTGTCCCAACGCATGGCCTCGATGCCCTGCCTGACCATTGCGGCGCTGAATGGCACATTGGCCGGAGGTGCCTTTGGAATGGTTCTGGCCTGTGATCTGAGGATCGCGGTGCCCGAAACCGGATTCTTCTACCCGGTGATGAAGCTGGGCTTCCTGCCTCAACCCAGCGATCCGCGCCGCATGGCGGGTCTGATCGGTGCCGCGCGGGCCAAGATGATCCTGATGGCGGGGCAGAAGATCGGTGCCGAGGAAGCCCTGCAATGGGGCCTGATCGATCGCATCGTGCCCGCCGGGGAACTGCTTGCGCAGGCCGAGGAACTGGCGGCTGCATGTCTTGCCGCCGATCCCGGTCATGTCTCGGCCATCAAGGCGATGATCGGTCAGCTATAGACCGATTCCTTGCCGAAATGGCGGCACAGAAGGTAATAGACCACGGCGCGATACTTTGAGCGGTTCGACCGGCCATAGGCGTCGATCACGGTATTGATGGCATCCGTCAGCGCCGGCCCGTCGGGCAGGCCCAGCTTCTTGATCAGATAGCCTTGGCGGATCCGGTCCAGTTCTTCGGGATCGCTGGAGGCAACGGTCGATGCATCGTCATTATAGATCGATGGCCCGCAGCCGATGGTCACCTTGGTCAGCAGGTCCATATCCGGTGTTTCGCCCAGCTTTTCCTTGATGTCGGCGGCGTATTTCTCGATCAGTTCGGCACGTCTTCCCATATCGATCAACTCCCTGTTTTCATGATTTTGAAAAAGAATGCGGGCGCCGACCGTGTTTGGCAAGCCGCAGGGGGCCGGCAACGGCGTCAATCCGCAACTCTACCCATAGGGTCGCTCGGGACTGCGGGGGGACCAGGTGCTGAAAACGCCGGTTCAGGCGATCCGGTGGCGACAGGTTTCGGGAATTGTATCCCTTTTGCAACGGTTTGAAGGGATTTTATCGGGAATTTTTTCCAAGAATTTTCAGGTTTATGAAGTAATCGTTCCGGCTCATGGGCAGGGCATCGCACAGCCGTCCTTTTTTCGCGCAGCGCCGGCCCGGTTGGTTGTCGATATGGCGGCAAACCCGCATTTAAAGACCAACAGATTCACGGAGTTTTCCATGCGCAAGACAATTCTGACCGCGATCCTTGCCCTTTCGACCGCCTTGCCCGCCGCCGCCGACACGATCCGGGTCGGGATGTCGGGGGGGTATTTCCCCTTTACCTTCACCAAATCGGACGAGCTTCAGGGCTTCGAGGTCGATTTCATGAACGCCATTGGCGCGGAAACCGGGGATGAGATCGAATTCGTCACGATGTCTTTTTCGGGGCTGATCGGGGCGTTGGAATCTGGCCGCATCGACACGGTAGCCAACCAGATCACCGTGACGCCGGAGCGCGAAGCGAAATTCGTCTTTTCGCAACCCTATGTCTATGACGGCGCTCAGGTGGTGGTCAAAGCCGGGAATGAAACCGAGATTTCCGGTCCGGAAAGCCTGAAGGGGCGTTCGGTGGCGGTGAATCTGGGTTCGAACTATGAAGAGCTTTTGCAAAACCTGCCCTATGCCGATGAAATCGACATTCGCACCTATGAAAGCAACATCGCCCAGGATACCGCCTTGGGGCGCGTCGATGCCTTCGTGATGGACCGGGTGTCCTCGGCACAGTTGATCAAGGAAAGCCCGCTGCCGCTGGCCCTTGCAGGTGCGCCCTTTGACGAGATCAGGAACGCCCTGCCCTTCCGCAACGACGAAGAAGGCAAGGCCATGCGTGACCGGGTCAATGCGGCAATTGCCACATTGAGCGAGAACGGCAAGCTGACCGAAATTTCGGAAAAATGGCTGGATGTCGATGTGACCAAGCCGCTGGCCGAATGAGATGAAGATGCTGGATATCGCCTATATGTGGGATCTTGTGCCGGTGATCGTCGGCTATATCCCGCTGACATTGTTCATGGCGCTGGTCTCGATGGGCTTTGCGCTGGGGCTTTCGGCCCTTCTTGCGATCGTGCGGGTGCTGAAGCTGCCCGTCATCGACAGGTTGGTGGCGATATTCATCAGCTTTTTCAGGGGGACGCCGCTGCTGGTTCAGCTGTTCCTGTTCTATTACGGCCTGCCCCAGCTGTTCAGCTTCATGACCAATATCAATGGCGTGACGGCGGCGATCATCGGGCTGACCCTGCATTTCTCGGCCTATATGGCCGAAAGCATCAGGGGTGCGATCCAGGGCGTCGACCGCAGCCAGTGGGAGGCTGCTGCTTCGGTGGGCATGACACAGGGGCAGCTCTTGCGCCGGATCATCCTGCCACAGGCCGCGCGCACCGCCGCGCCGACGCTGATGAATTACTTCATCGACATGATCAAGGGCACCTCGCTGGCCTTCACGCTGGGGGTCACCGAAATGATGGGTGCCGCGCAGAAAGAGGCGGCGGGCAGCTTTCTGTATCTTGAGGCCTTTCTGGTGGTCGCCCTGCTCTATTGGGCGATTGTCGAACTGCTGACGGTGGGACAGCGCCGCATGGAACAATATCTTGGCAAGGCGGTGGCACGATGAGCTGCGACATCGAGATTTCCGGCCTGACCAAGCGTTTCGGCCAGAACACGGTTCTGAACCAGATCGAGCTTTGCCTGAAGCCGGGCGAGCGCGTGGCGATCATCGGCCCGTCGGGGACCGGCAAATCGACGCTGCTGCGCAGTCTGAACTTTCTGGATGCGCCGGATGAGGGTCGGATCACCCTTGGCGATCTGACCGTCGATGCCGCCAAGGCCAGCAAGACCGACATTCTGGCGCTGCGCCGTCGAACCGCCTTCGTGTTTCAGAACTATGCCCTGTTTGCCAACAAGACGGCGCGCCAGAACATCATGGAGGGGCTGACGACCGTGCGCGGCTGGTCGGCTGAAAAGGCCCGTGAACGCGCGAATCAGATCCTTGAACGGATCGGACTGGCGGATCGTGGCGACAGCTATCCCTCGGCCCTGTCCGGTGGTCAGCAGCAGCGTGTCGGCATCGGGCGGGCCATGGCGCTGGAGGCGGATCTGATGCTGTTTGACGAACCGACCAGCGCACTGGACCCGGAATGGGTCGGAGAGGTCCTTGATCTGATCCGCGCGATTGCCGACGGGCGTCAGACCATGCTGATCGTCACCCATGAAATGCAGTTCGCGCGCGAAATCGCCGATCGTGTCGTGTTCATGGAGGGGGGGCGCATCGTCGAACAGGGGCCGCCCGATCAGATATTCGGCAACCCCCGGGACGACCGCACCCGCGCCTTTCTAAGGCGCGTCGGTTAATCGCCCAATCCTGCGGTCTGGAAATAGACCTCGGCATCCTGTTCCGGGTCGAATCCGATCCCCGAGGCGATGATGCAGCTTGTCCGGTCGTCGCGTCCGACGACAACGGTCCATGTGCCCAGTTGCGCGGATCCCCACAGGCGGGTCATATCGCCGCCGGCGCTTTCGACCGGCTGTTCCTCGAAATCATGACGCAGGGTCTGGCGAATCTCGCTGTCAGGCGCGCAATAGGGCTGATCGCTGGCGGCCCTGTCGCTTTCGGGCAGGCTGTCGATACGGGCCAGAAGTTGCGCGGCATTGCTGTCGCCCATGGCAGACCAGCCCTGAACCGGCTGATCGCTGATGCGGCTTGCAAGGGCTGGCATGGCAGTCAGCAAGGCGACGCTGCCGGCGAGAATGATGCGGGCGGTGCGGGTCAAGTGACTTGGCCTTTCTGTTTGCGTGATCCGTCGTGAAAACAATGTTCCGGTCCTCTCGGTTCCCTCACGAGGCCGTCAGGCCCATCGGCGGCACAGGATCAGCCGTGCCGCCATGCCGCTGGAACTGCGTTGAAATTCCAGCCTTCCGCCATGCTGAGCAGCGATGGTCGAGACAATCGCAAGGCCCAGCCCGACCCCATCGGCAGAACCGGAATTCGGGCCGCGCCGGAACATCTCGGTCAGGCGGGTCAGATCCGCTTCGTTCAGAACCGAGCCACGATCAGCGACCGAGATGAACAGTTCATCGGCATTGCCATCCACGGTCACGCGTGCCTCGCGCCCGTATTTCAGTGCATTGTCGATCAGGTTGGTCAGGGCGCGGCGCAGCGATGTAGGCTGACCACGCATCAGGAAGGCCTGCGGTTCGCCTGCCCCTGCCGTCGTGGTCTGGGAAAACAGCGTTCTGGCCTCGGCCCTTGGCGCCGGGGCGCTTTCCAGATGCACCGGCATGCCGACATCCTGGTAATCCGCGACCACGGCCTCGGCCAGGGATCGCAGAGACAATTCCCGAAATGACTCCTGACCTATCTCGGCGCGAGTATAGGTCAGCACGCCGTCGATCATACGGGTCATCTCGTCAATGTCTCCCTCCAGCTTGCCGCGCAGGTCCTGATCCTCGATCAGGGCGGTGCGCAGGCGCAGACGGGTGGCGGGCGTGCCCAGATCGTGGCTGACGCCCGACAGGACCAGCGCGCGGTTGGCCAGTGCCGCACGGTCCTGCGCGACATAGGCGTTCACTGCGGCGGCTGTCTGTTTCAACTCATCCACGCCGCCCACCGGCAATTCGGCGTTGCGGGCACGGTGGTCGCGCAGGGCGGCCGCGAATTTCGTGAAGGCACCCGAGACCTCGGCAACCCAGCCCAGCAACAGGATCAGCGCTGCGATCACGATCCCCAGCGCCAGAAGGCGCAAATCGGCCGGGGCCGCGCCACAGCCCCAGACCGCGCTGCCATCAACGCGGATCCACGGGCTTTGGGCACGCTGGATGAACAGCTTGGGTTCGCTGCAAAACCGCGCCAGCGTCCGGGTGACCGAGGCCAGACCGGCGGCCTGTGAACTGCCGCCAAGGGTTTCGATCTGCGACACCGGATAGCGGATATCGGGCGATTGGATCCGCATGGTCAGGCGCGGGTCGCGGGCACGATCAGGCCGGCCCGAAGTCAGGGTGATACGGGTTTCGCTCCATCCCGAGGGCAGGTCAGGTTCGTCGCGCAACTGCGTCAGTGTCAGCCCCGCTGGCAGGGCGCTGCCGTTTTCCAGACTGTCATGCAGGGCCAGCCCGGCAATATAGGCGCGGTCCAGATGCGCATTCCATGCCGCTTGCGAAGCGCTCCAGATCCAGACGGCGGCTCCGCCCGCAAGCATTGCCAGCAGGATCCACAGCATCGCCAGACGGCGCAGGCTGAACGCGCTAAACATCCTGCCGTTCGACATTGGCGGCAAAGACATAGCCGATGCCGCGCTCGGTGCGGATCAGGGTCGCATCGGTCTTGTGGCGCAGGCGGTTCACCAGCATGTCGATGGCGCGACCTTCGGCGGCCTCTTCATCCTCCAGCGCATCGGCGATCTCCTCGCGGCTCAGCGGGATCAGCGGATTGGCCAGCAGTACCCGCAGCAGCGCTGTTTCACGTGAAGAAAGCGACACCTGCCAGCCACCGGGGGCCGTCACCTCGTCACGCTGCGCGTCATAGACCCAGCCGGAAAAGAGAAAGCGCGAGGCCCGCCTGCGATGTGTCAGGCTGGTGGCACGATGGGCGCGGCGCAGCACGGCCCGGATACGCGCCAGCAGCAATTCGGGATTGAACGGTTTGGCAATATAGTCGTCGGCCCCGACCTGGTACCCGGCCATGCGCTGGTGATCGGCTGACAGGGCCGAAACCATGATGATCGGCACATCCTGGGCCGCGCGGATTTCGGCACAGATATCCACGCCGTTATCCCGACCCAGCGACACATCCAGCAGGATCAGATCGACCCGCCCTTCCCCCAATGCCGCCAGAGTCGAGTCGCGATCAGCGGCACGTGTCACAAAGAAACCCTGCCGCTGCAGATATTCGGCCATCATCGCGGCCATGTCGTCGTCATCCTCGACAACCAGAAGTTTGTGCAGACTCATCCATCTCCCCCGACCCGGCCTCAAGCTAGCGTCATATCCGCGCGACTTGGTAACAGAATGTAACATTCACGCCGGGAAACTGCGGGTTGCAAGCCTCACTTGCGTTGCCTGATCGGCGCGGGTTTTGGCAATATGGAGGCAGAGGCAAGCTTCGACCTTGCGCTCAAGATCTGGGAGGATCCATGTATATGAAATCTGTACTGGCGGCATCGACCGCCCTGATGGTGGCCGCGCCCGCATTTGCCGAACCGGCCGCCGAGGTTCTGCATTGGTGGACATCGGGCAGCGAAGCGAAATCGATCGCGGTGCTGCAGGAAGAGTTCAAGGAAAATGGCGGCACCTGGACCGACATGCCCGTGGCGGGCGGTGGCGGTGATGCCGCCATGACCGCGCTGCGTGCGCGGGTTCTGTCCGGGAATGCTCCGACCGCCGTTCAGCTGAAGGGACCGGCGATCCAGGAATGGTATGAGGAAACCGGTCTGGCCGATATCTCGGCTGTGGCCGAGGAGAATGGCTGGGCCGATGTGCTGCCAGATGCGATTGCCGACCACATGAAATGCGAGGGCAAATGGTGCGCTGCGCCGGTGAACGTGCATCGCGTCAACTGGATCTGGGGCAACAAGCAGATCCTTGACGAGCAGGGCATCGAAATGCCCACCACCTGGGATGAGTTCAACGCCGCAGCCGAAACCCTGAAAGAGGCGGGCATCACGCCGCTGGCGCATGGTGGTCAGGCCTGGCAGGATGCGACCGTGTTCGAAACGGTGGTCCTGGGTCTGGGCGGCCCCGAATTCTACAAGGCGGCGCTGATCGATCTGGACCCCGAGGCGCTGAAATCGGACAGGATGAAGGAAGTCTTCGACGAAATGCGCATCCTGCGCGGCTATGTCGATGACAATTTCTCGGGCCGGGACTGGAACCTTGCCACCGCGATGGTCATGAATGGCGAAGCCGCCTTCCAGATCATGGGTGACTGGGCCAAGGGCGAATTCCTTGCCGCCGACAAGGTTCCGGGCACCGATTTCGTCTGTGCGCCGACGCCGGGGGATGGCTATCTGTACAATGTCGACAGCTTCGCCTTCTTCGAGGTGGATGGCCAGGACAAGCAGGATGGTCAGGCCCTGTTGGCGAAACTGATCATGGGGCCGAATTTCCAGAAGGTCTTCAACCTGAACAAGGGCTCGATCCCGGCCCGTACCGATGTCGCGCTGGATGATTTCGACGATTGCGCCAAAGCCTCCTATGACGACATGCAGGCCGATTCCGCCGATGGTTCGCTGCTGCCCTCCTATGCCCATGGGATGGCGTTGCGCGGGGCGCAGGCCGGTGCGATCACCGATGTCGTGACCGCCCATTTCAACAGCGACATGAGCTCGGAAGACGCCGTGCAGCAATTGGCCGACGCGGTCGCCGCGTCGATGTGATCACAAAATGAGATCGCCACGTCCGTTTCGCGGGCGTGGCGTTTTCATTGGGGGAATTCAAATCATGGAATGGCTTGAACGCAACGTGCCCAAGCTGGTCTTGGCGCCGTCCTTCGTCGCGATTCTGATCTTTGTGTATGGCTTTATCGGCTGGACCGCATGGATCAGCCTGACGAAATCCAAGCTGATGCCGCGCTACGAGATTGACGGCATCGGTCAATATACAAGGCTCTTCTCGGCGCCGCGCTGGGATGTGGCGATGAACAACCTGTTCGTCTTCGGGGCGCTGTTCATCATCATCTCGATCGTGATCGGTCTGATGCTGGCGATCTTCCTGGACCAGAAGATCAGGGCCGAGGGCGTTCTGCGAACCATCTATCTCTATCCGATGGCGTTGTCGCTGATCGTGACCGGGACGGCCTGGAAATGGATATTGAATCCAGGGCTGGGCATCCAGAACATGGTCCGTGGCTGGGGATTCGAGAATTTTACCTTTGACTGGCTGATCCAGCCCAAGATGGCGATCTATACCATCGTGATTGCGGCGATCTGGCAGGCCTCGGGCTTTGTCATGGCACTGTTTCTGGCCGGACTGCGCTCGGTTGATACCGAGATCATCCGCGCCGCGCAGGTGGACGGCATTCCGACCCATCGCATCTATTCCGCGATCATCATTCCGACCATGGCCCCGATCTTTCTGTCGGCCTTCATCGTGCTGGCCCATCTGGCGATCAAGGCATTCGATCTTGTTATCGCGCTGACCAATGGCGGCCCCGGCTATGCGACCGATCTGCCCGCGACCTATATGTATGCCATGGCCTTTTCGCGTGGCGATCTGGGTCAGGCGGCAGCCAGTGCCATGGTGATGATGGCCGTGATCTTCGCCATCGTCGTTCCCTATCTTTACAGTGAATTGAGGCCGCGCCGTGACCACTAACACCCTGCTGCGCTGGGGCCTGTTCGCGGTCCTGACCCTGTTCGCGCTGTTCTATCTGATGCCGCTTTTCGTGATGCTGACCACATCATTGAAAAGCCTTGAGGAAATACGCACGGGCGGGCTGTTGTCCCTGCCCCGCGAACTGACCTTCCAACCCTGGGCCGAGGCCTGGTCGACGGCCTGCGCCGGGACGCGCTGCGAAGGGCTGCGGCCGTTCTTCTGGAACAGCATCCAGATGGCGGTACCGGCGGTGCTGATCTCGACCATTGTCGGGGCGTTGAACGGCTATGTCTTTGCGCAATGGCGATTCCGCGGTGCAAACCTGTTTTTCGCGGCCATCCTGTTTGGCTGTTTCATTCCGTTTCAGGTGGTTCTGATGCCCATGGCCCAGATGCTGGGCCTGATGGGGCTGGCGGGCACGATTCCGGGGCTGATCTTCGTGCATGTGATCTATGGCATCGGATTCACGACGCTGTTCTTCCGCAACTATTACGTCACCATTCCGCAAGAGCTGGTGCGCGCGGCCAAGGTCGATGGCGCGGGCTTCTTCCGGATCTTCTTTTCGATCTTTCTGCCGCTGTCGTTGCCGATCATCACCGTTTCGGTCATCTGGCAGTTCACGCAGATCTGGAACGACTTTCTGTTCGGGGTCAGCTTCAGCGGAGCTGGCAGCCAGCCGGTCACGGTTGCCCTGAACAATATCGTCAACTCAACCACCGGCGTGAAAGCCTACAATGTGGATATGGCCGCCGCGATCATCGCCGCCCTGCCCACGCTGTTGGTCTATGTCGTTGCCGGGAAATACTTCATTCGCGGCCTGACCGCCGGTTCCGTGAAAGGCTGAAGCCATGTCCATTCTGAACATCGAACATCTGCAGAAATCCTATGGCGACACCCATATCCTGCATGACATAAATATCAGCATCGACGAAGGGGATTTCCTGGTGCTGGTCGGCCCTTCGGGCTGCGGCAAATCCACATTGCTGAACTGCATTGCCGGGCTGGAGCCGATCAGCGGTGGCCAGATCAGCATTGCCGGGCGCGATGTGACCGGTGTGTCGCCCAAGGATCGCGACATCGCCATGGTGTTTCAGTCCTATGCGCTTTACCCGACCATGTCGGTGGCCAAGAACATCACCTTCGGCATGCGGGTGCGCGGCGTCGACAAGGCCACGCAAGAGGCCAAGCTGGCCGAAGTTGCCCGTCAGCTTCAGATCGAACCCCTGCTGAACCGCAAGCCGGGACAGCTTTCGGGCGGTCAGCGTCAGCGCGTTGCCATGGGACGTGCGCTGGTGCGCGATCCCAAGCTGTTCCTGTTTGACGAACCTCTATCCAATCTGGACGCCAAGCTTCGTGTCAGCATGCGGACCGAGATCAAGAAGCTGCATCAGGATCTGAATGCCTCGATCGTCTATGTCACCCATGACCAGATCGAGGCCATGACCCTTGCGACCAAGATCGTGGTGATGAAAGCCGGGGTGATCCAGCAAATCGGCACGCCGAGCGAAATCTATAACCGCCCCGCCAACATGTTCGTGGCCGATTTCATGGGCAGTCCGGCGATGAACCTGATCCCTGCCCGAGTCAGCCGTCACGATGGCACCACCCGCATCGAGATCGATCGCGAGGGTGGCGCCCCGCTGGTTCTGAGCGATCCGAATGTCGGCGATCTGCCCGGTGAAATCGTGATGGGGGTTCGTCCCGAGGATATTCACGAGGCCACGGGTGACGCCCATTTGCCGCAAGCTGCCCAACATGCCGGGGGCGAAGTGCTGATCGATGTGGTCGAACCGGCAGGTGCCGATACCTTTGCCGTGACCCGTCTGGGGGGCACACCGGTGACGGCGCGGCTGCGGGCGGAAACCGTTGTTCGGCCGAAACAGGCTTTTCCGCTGGCATTCGATCTCTCGAAAGTGTCCTATTTTTCGCCTAAGGATGGCGAGAGACTGAACTGAACCTGGAGGGCGGATATGGCGTTGCTGTTGGCGGATGTGGGGGGCACGAACGCAAGGCTTGCCATTGCCCGGAACGGTGTGATCGACCCCGAAACCGTCACGCGGTTTCGCGGCGATGATTTCGCCAGTTTCGACGATGTCATCGCGCAGTTTCTGCAGCAGCAGGACCAGCCAAGAATTTCGGGCGTTTGCGTGGCCGTGGCGGGGCCGGTCAGCGGCGGAACGGCGCGGCTGACCAATCGAGACTGGGATTTCGACGAAAACCGGCTGGCTCGACTGACCGATGCCGATCACGTGCGCCTGATCAACGATCTGACGGCGCTTGGCTATGCGACCCCTGCCCTGCAAGGCGATGGTCTGTCCACCCTGCGCCCTGCACGCCCGGATCGGGCACGCAATGGCCAAAGCCTGGTTGTCGGGCTGGGAACGGGCTTCAATGTCTGTGCTGTCCGTGCCCTGCCCGGCGGAGCCGTCACCGCCATGGAGGCCGAGGAAGGTCACACGAATCTGCCCGCAAATATCTATCTGCGTCTTGCCGATTTGCTGGGCGAGGAACAGGCCGCGGGTTTCAGGTCGACCGAAGAGACCTTTGCCGGGCGCGGATTGTCGCGGCTGCATGGTGCGCTGACCGGTCAGACAGGGCTGCGCAGCGAAGACATCGCGCAGGCTGCGGGCACGGGTGATCAGGACGCGGGGGCGACCTATGATCTGTTTGCGGAACTTGTCGGACTGCTGTGCCGCGAACTGGCCCTGCGCTTCATGCCGCGCGAAGGGCTGTTTCTGGCAGGCAGTGTCGGGCGCAGCATCGCCGACCGGATCGAGCGTTTCGAATCCGGTTTCCTTCAGGACCCCTTCATGCGTCACATTCCCGAGAACACGCCCCTTTATCTGATCATGGATGATATGGCTGCCTTGCACGGCTGTCTGGCTGCGCTGGCATAGTTGCCATTTCGCGACGGTTTACCTGGTCCGGCCTAAAACGGGGTGATTTTCTGGAAAGATGGCCGATTTCCTGCTCATAATGGGAAGAGCCATAAAGACGGGGCAGAGAAAATGCGGGCATATCTGCGGGCAGGCCTGGTGCTATCGACCGCCTTGGGCTGCGCGACCATGGCGTTGGGTCAGTCCTCATCGCCATTTTCGGGATGGTTCGGCGGCGACAGCAAGAGCGAAAGCCCGGTCGATCTGACCGTGCGGGTGAACGGCGGAGACGATGAGGCACTGGAGAAATCCATCCGCAATACCTCGCTGGTTTCATCGGCGCTGACGGAAGGCCGCGTCACCGGGCAGGACATTCTGGCTGCAGCGCGGGGCGATTACGCCCGCATTCTGGGAACGCTGTATGACCAGGGGTATTATTCGGCCCTGATCAACATCACGCTTGATGGAGTCGAAGCCGCCACGATTGCGCCACTGGACGCCCCGGACGCCGTGAAGCATGTGGTGGTGACCGTTGAACCCGGCGCAGTGTTCCGATTTTCCCGTGCCGAGATTACGCCGGTTGCCGACCCAAAGGACATTTCCAGGGATTACGCCCGGGGAGAACCCGCAGGGACCGGCACGATCAAGACGGCCGCCCTTGACGGGGTGAAGGGGTGGCGAAAGCGGGGGCATGCCAAGGCCGATGTCGGCGGGCAGAAAATTGTCGCGGATCACAATCGGAACAGCGTGGACAGCCAGATTGCCCTGGCGCCTGGTCCCGTCGTCACCTTCGGCAAGCTGAACATCTCGGGATATGATCGGATGGACCCGCGCCGCCTGCGCAAGATCGCGGGCTTTCCCGAAGGCGAGGTCTTTGACCCCGAAGACATCGAAACCATACGCAAGCGCCTGCGCCGCACCGGAGTCTTTTCGGCGATCACCCTGGAAGAGGCCGAGCAGCTTGGTCCGGGAGATACGATGGATGTCGACCTGATGGTGGTCGAACAGAAAACCCGTCGCATCGGGGCGGGTTTCGAGATTTCCAGCACCGATGGCGCGCAGATATCGGCCTATTGGTTGCATCGCAACCTGCTGGGTGGCGGTGAAAGCCTGAGCATCGATGCCGAGATGTCGGATATCGGTTCCGATGTCAGCGGTCGCGACGAGGAAGTGACCATCCGGCTGGAGCGCCCCGCGACGCTTTCGCCCGATACCTCGGCCTATCTCGAAACGAAACTGGCGCGCGAGCGTGAGGAGGATTACGATTCCGACAGCGCCAGCATCGCCCTGGGATTCCAGTATACGCCCAGTGACGAGCTGACCGTCGATATTGCCGTTCAGTATCAGTATTCCCGGGTGATCGACCCTGACGAGACCCGGGAGTTCAATGTCCTTGCCCTTCCGATCGCGGCAACCTGGGACAAGCGCGACGATCCCACTGACGCACGGCGCGGCTTTTATCTCGATGGCGAAGCGACGCCCTTCATGGGCTTCAGGGATACGGATTCCGGCGCGCGGCTGACCGGGGAAGGGCGCGTCTATCATTCCTTCGGCGAGGATGACCGGGTCACCCTGGCAGGGCGCGCCATTCTGGGCACGATTCTGGGGAGCGAGATCGAGAACACGCCGCGCGACTATCTGTTCTGGTCGGGGGGCGGCGGCAGCGTGCGCGGGCAGGCCTATGAATCGCTTGGCGTCGAAGAGATCACCGGCAGCAGCGGCACGATTGAAACCGGCGGCATGAGCCTGGCGAATGCCAGCGTCGAGCTGCGTTTCCGGGTGCGCGAAAAGATCGGCCTGGCCGCCTTTGTCGATGCGGGCGAGGTCTGGACCGATGGCAGCTGGTCGGGCGACAGCTATTGGCACGCCGGTGCCGGTGCGGGGGTGCGTTACGATACACCGGTCGGGCCGCTGCGTTTCGATGTTGCCGCTCCGCTTGGAAATGGCGATTCCGATGACGGTGTTCAGGTTTATCTCGGGTTGGGGCAGGCATTCTGATGCGCAAGATATGGTTGTTGCTGATCGTGGTCCTGTTTCCCCTGACGATCTGGGCGCAGGATGACGCCGGTTCGCCAGATGAGGCCGAGGATGATCGCGGGTTCCTGACCCGCCTTCTGGAAAAGAACCTGTCGGGCGAGGGGCGCGAGGTCACGATTGACGGGTTCGAAGGGGCGCTGTCCTCTCGGGCGACATTTCGCAAGATCACCATCAGCGACAGCGAAGGCACCTGGCTGACGATCGAGGACGGTTCGATCCAATGGAACCGGGCCGCATTGCTGCGCGGGCGGGTCAGCATTGCCGAGCTGCATGCCACGCGCATCGACCTGCCGCGCCTGCCGGCAACGGGCGAGGAAAAGCCGACTGCCGAGGCCAGGGAATTCGCCTTGCCCGAATTGCCGGTTTCCATAGAAATCGCCAAGATTGACGCCGAGCGCGTCGAACTGGGCGAGCCGGTGATCGGTCTTCAGGCCGCGATCAGCCTGAACGGCAACATGAGCCTTGCCGATGGCGAAGGACAGGCGCAGCTGACCATCGACAGGCTGGATGCCGCACGAGGCGAATTTGTTCTGGACGCGGGCTATTCGAATGAAACCAAGGCGATCAAGGTCGATCTGGACCTTGATGAGGCTGCGGATGGCCTGTTGGTCAATCTGGTCAACCTTTACGACAAGCCCTCGGTCAAGGCGCAGATCAATGGCGAGGGGGCGCTGTCCGATTTCAGCGCGGATATCAACCTTGAAACCGACGGTCAGCCCCGGATCGACGGCCAGGTCGATATCAGTGCCGAATTGGGCGCGGACGGCCGCGCCGGCACCGGCTTCAGCTTCGAGCTTGGAGGCGATGTTGCCTCGCTTCTGCGTCCCGAGGACCGATCGTTCTTTGGCGCACGGACCGAAGTCTCGCTCAGGGGATGGCGCGGCACTGACGGTCAGCTTCTGATTCCCGAACTGGCGGTTGGGACCGAGGCGCTGGGGATTTCGGGTTCGCTGGATATCAATGCCCAGTCCGCCCCGGAAAAAGCCAATCTGACCATCGCTTTGGGGCGCGACGCCGGGGCCGAAACGGTGCCTGTTGCACTGCCCTTCGGGGAAGGCGACATGTCCGTCGAGGGTGGACAGTTGCGGCTGTTCTACGATGCTGCGCAGGGGCAGGGCTGGACGCTGACCGGCCAGATCCATGACCTCGATCAGGGGCAGGTCAGCATCGGCGATCTGACGCTGGATGGCGCTGGAGAGGTCCTGCTGGATGAAAATGCGCTGGACGAGGTCACCGGCAAGATCGATTTTGCCGCTGCCGATCTGGGTTTCGAGGATCAGGGCATGGCCGAGGCCGTGGGCAGCGCGATCAAGGGTGATGCACGTTTCGACTTCACGCCCGGCCAGTCTTTTGACATTCCCGAACTGAATATCGACGGGTCCGATTACGGCCTGTCGGGCAATTTCCTGCTGTCGGGGCTTTCGGCCGGGTTCCTGCTGTCGGCGGATGTCGACGCGCAATATCAGGATCTGGCGCGGCTCTCGACCCTGGCGGGGCGTCCGGTGTCAGGACAGGCGGATGCATCCTTGACCGGCTATTACAGGGTGTTCAACCGCAGCTTTGATATTGACGCGACCGTTATGGGCACCGATATCACCGTGGATCAGGAACAGGCTGATCGTCTGCTGGCCGGTGAATCGCGGATCGAGCTTAGCGCAAATCGTGACGACACGGGCATCGATCTTGAGCATTTCAGCATCAATGCGACGGGGTTGACCGCGCAGGCGCAGGGCTATGTGAACAGCAGGGCCAGCGATGTGACGGCGCTGATATCCATGCCTTCGCTCTCGGCTGCGGATCCCGCCTATGGCGGTGGGCTGAAGGCCGAGGCCAGGCTGACGGGTGCCACCGGTCAACGACAGTTGAACGTCACGGGCACGGCGGATGATCTGAAAATCGGGATCGAGGTTCTGGACAATGCTCTGCAGGGCCACACCGATCTGACCGTGGTTGCCGGCGAAAAAGAGGGCAGCTATGCGCTGGAAACCTTTGAACTGGCCAATCCGCAGCTGAAAGCCAGGGGGGAGGGCAGTTTTGCCAGTGGTGCGCTGGATGCCACCGCGCAGTTCGACATCCCTGACATGGCAGCTTTCAAGGAAGGATGGTCTGGCGATCTGCACGCGAATGCCAAGCTGACCGAAGCCGATGGCACCCGCTTCGTGGATCTGACGGGCACCGGTCAGGACCTCAGCCTCGGGCACCAGAATGTGGATGGGGCGCTGACCGGCAAGACCCTGCTGAAGGTCCAGGCCGAGGAAAGATCCGGCGTCGTCACCCTGCGCGATGTGCAGTTGAACAACGATCAGGTGACTGCACTTGCCGAAGGCGTCTATGGTCCCGGGGTTACCGATATATCGGCCACCGTCGATGCCCGCTCTCTGGCCTTTCTTGGGGCTGGCTGGCAGGGGGCCGTTTCCCTGGATGGCAAGTTCAAGCAGGCCGATGAGCAGACCCGGCGGCTGGAGCTGACCGGCACGGCGCAGGATCTGGGCATTGGACAGTCACAGCTGGATGGAGCCCTGGCCGGGGAAACCCGGCTGATGGTCACCGGAACCGAACGGGATGGCCTGTTCAGCATCGAGGAGGCGCAGATCGAGAATCCTCGGCTGAACGCCTCGGCTACGGGCAGGGTCGGGGCGGGCGAAACCGACCTTCAGGCAAGCATCAATGCCAGCGACCTGCGGTTCGTCGGAAATGGAATCGGCGGTGCTGTCAGCCTGGACGGAACCCTGACCGAAACGGATGGGGTCCGCAAGATTGCCGCGACGGGGCAGGCGAACGGCCTGTCCATCGGGCAGCCGAAGGTCGATCCCTTGCTGCGGGGGCAGACGAATTTCGCCCTTGCGGCATCGCAATCCGGAACCGGGCTGTCATTCCAGCGCCTTGGTCTCACCAACTCGCAGTTGAGCGTCGATGCCAGCGGTGACACCGCAACCGGGCTGTCGGTGGATGCCCGTCTGAACGATCTGGCCCTTGTCTTGCCGCAATTGCCGGGCGCGGTGACCGCCGCCGGCACGGTGCGAGAACAGGGCAACAATTTCGTTCTGGACCTGAACGCCACGGCACCAGGAAACACGAACCTGCAAATATCGGGAACGGCGGCGCGTGATTTTGCGACCACGGATATCGGCATTTCCGGCGTGGCCAATGCCTCGCTGGCCAATGGATTCCTGCGGACCCGCAGCATCGCAGGCCCTCTGGCCGTGGACCTGCGGCTGGCGGGAACGCCATCACTGCAGGCTCTGACCGGGCAGGTGCAGTTGAGCGATGGCGAACTTTCAGAGCCGAGCCTGGGGCTGCGGCTGGAGCGGTTGAATGTGACCGCCGGGTTCCAGAACGGCAATATCAACGTCGATGCCAATGCCGGAGTCGGGGCAGGCGGGCAGATCTCGGTGGTAGGGCCGGTCAATCTATCGGCTGGCAATGCGGATCTTGATGTCATTCTGGACGATGTCGTGGTTCGCGATCCCAACCTCTATGAAACCCGCATCAATGGCGATGTGTCCTTTTCAGGCAGTTTTGCCGAAGGTCCGCTGATTTCAGGCCGGATTGATCTGGGCGAGACCGAGCTGCGCATTCCTTCGACGGGTCTTGGCGGGGCGAAGTCCATTCCCGACATCCAGCATGTCGGGGATACAAGGCCGGTGCGCGCGACGCGGGCCAAGGCCGGCATAGAGGAATATCCCAGCCAGGCTTCGCGCGATGCAGGCATGGCGGCGCCACCCTCTACGCCGCCGGCCAATCCGCCGCGCCTCGATCTTCAGATCAATGCGCCCCAGCGGATATTCGTGCGCGGTCGTGGCGTCGATGCCGAAATGGGCGGAGAGCTGACCGTGCAGGGAACCACCCGGAATGCCATCCCGATCGGACATCTGGAGCTGATCCGCGGCCGGGTCGATCTGCTGGGCAAGCGTTTTGATCTGACCGAAGGATTGGTTGAACTGCAGGGCTCCTTGATCCCGGTGCTGACGCTGGTTGCCGAGACGACCCAGGACAGCATCACCACGCGGATCATCATCGACGGAGAGGCGCGCGATCCTGACATCACCTTTGAATCCTCGCCCGAGTTGCCGGAAGAGGAGGTTCTGTCGCAACTGCTGTTCGGGCGCGGTCTGGACAATATCAGTGCGCTTCAGGCGGCGCAGCTTGCCAATGCGCTTGCGGTGCTGGCCGGAAGTGGCAGCGCCGGCATTGTCAGCCGGCTGCGGGCGGGCACCGGTCTGGACGATCTTGATCTGCAAACCGATGACGACGGCAACGTCGAGGTGCGCGCGGGAAAATACCTGAGCGAGAACGTCTATACCGATGTCGGGATCGGGGATGACGGCACGACCGATATCAATCTCAATCTGGATATCACCGAAAGCCTGCGCGCACGCGGTTCGGTAGCCAGCGATGGCGAAAGCTCGATCGGGATTTTCTTCGAGCGGGATTACTGAGACAGGGCCGCGTGCTTGGCGCCGACCGCCCGGGGTTGTCTCGGCTCGTCGGCATGTTTCTCGGGCTGCTCCCACAGGGATTCCGGCCCCCTGAAACGCAGCATCCGTTGCCCCCCTGGCAGGGTCGATACGCTCCAGCGTAGCAGCTTGCCATCGGGGCCGCTGATCGCGCCATGGTCGCGCTGCGCGTGCCCGGCGGCGGTCAGGCATGCCTTCAGCGCCTGAAATCCCGGCCCGGTCTCGATCCGTTCCTGCCAATGGGCCAGTGCAGCAGAGAGGGTGTCAGGCTCATCCTGCCAGAGATCGCGATAGGACTGGTTCAACGTGATCAATTCGCCGTTCGGGTCGAAGACTGCCAGTGCATCTTCGATTCCGTCCAGAACATGGTTCGCCATCAACAGCCTGGCCCGGAACTGTCGGGTCTTCGACATTTCCATGGTGATATCCTCGAACAGGAATGCCACCGCACCATCAGGGTGGGGGCGACCGGTCACACGATAGGTTTGCCCTCCGGGCAGCAGCCAGGTTTCAACATGACGGCCCGTGGCCGCGGCATTTTCCAGTTTGTTCATCTGCTGACGCCAGCTTCGAAAATCCTTGGGCTCGGGCACCATGCGCAGTTCCCGCAGCTTGTCGAGCATGTCGAACAATGTCGGACGTGCGGTCAGGAACCCGGTTGGCAGACCGGTCAGGTCCAGCAACGCAGGGTTGAACAACTGCAGATTCCGGTCTCGATCGAAAATCGCCAGCCCGATGGGCAGGTCGGCAAAGGTTTTTGTGAGGGTCTGCACGAATTCGCGCAGGCTTCGCTCGGCCCTGACGGCGGCATCGGCGGGCAGGGCGAACATCATCGTCTCGTCACCTGCGTGATGGGTGTAGCATTCGAACCAGGAGATGACGCCATTGCTTTCCATCCTGGCCCGGGGAGGCTGTGCATGCGCCCCCGCCAGCGGGTCCGACAGGTCAAGCAGTGGTGGCAGGGGCCAGTCCAACCTGCCGTCCGCGCGCTCCTCGACAGATCTCAGATAGGTGCTGTTGGCCCAGGTGATGCGTCCCTGAGCATCCTGGCGCCAGATCAAGGCCGGTGTCTGGTCCATCGCACCCCGCAGCATTTCCAGTTCTTCCTCCATGGCCTGCTGAGCCAGGGAATCGACAATGATCCCGGTGTTCTCTGCGGTCGGATCGGTCAGCGATATCCGCAGGATGCCGTCGCCGATGTTTTCTGCGGTCAATCTCAACCTGGCGCTGCCAGTGCCACCCTCACCGGTCAATTCGATGTCCTCATGCTGGGGCAGTGCAGTCAGCCTTTGTTCGGCTTCGGTGAAACGCGGGCCGATCCATTGCATCAATCGATCCCAGTCCCGGCCCGGCGCGGGCATACGCGACAAGAGCGTCCTGGCCGGGGCCGTGGCATCGATCAGCATGCGATCCTGAAACAGGAAAACCATCGGCTGCAATCGGGATTCCAGACGGTTTTCGGGTGCCGCTCGGGGAGGGGCCGATCTGATACCATCCCACTGGCGGATAATCATGATGGCCAGAACGACCGAGACCGTGCCGCCGAGAACGGCGGTCAGTGCAATGACAAGACCTTCAGAAAACACCGGAAACTGCCTCCATCAATTTCCACGACGATAGTTCTGCCGGGTTTAATGATCGGTTAACAGCCTTCTCACTCCAGTTGCGGATTATGTCCCAGCTTCGCACGTTCATCCATCAGGATCCGTTCCAGCGGCCAGCGTACTGTCACCACGGCTCCCGGACCGCCATTGGCAAAGTCCAGCTTTGCGCCCGAGCGTTCCAGCAGCGTCTTGGCGATGAACAATCCCAACCCCATGCCTTCATATCCACTGCGCTGCGCGCCGCCCTTGCGGCTGGTCAGATAGGGGTCGCCAATGCGTGCCAGCAAGGCGGCGGGATAGCCGGGCCCGTCATCGCGGATGGTCACCGTCAGATGAGAGGCGCTGGCATAGCCCTCGATCACGACGCGGGACTTGGCAAAGTCTACGGCATTCTGGATCAGGTTGCGCAGGGCATGGGTGATGGCCGGATCGCGGCGGATTCCCGGACCTTCGGCCAGAATTTCCAGCGACGGGCCGCGCCCCTGATGTGGTTCTGCCGCGTCTTCAAGAACAGCGCGAAGGGGCGCGGCATGCAGCAGCAGATCATCCTTGCCGGCCCGCCCCATGCTGCGCAGGATATTGCCGCATCTTTCTGCCGATTCCCGCAACGCCAAGGCATCATCGCGCAGATCGGGCCGGTCCTGCAAATCGTCGACCAGTTCCGCCGCGATCAGCTTGATCGTCGCCAGCGGCGTTCCCATCTCATGCGCCGCCGCGGCGACGACTCCGCCCAGATGTTGCAGCCTTTGTTCGCGCGCCAGTGCCATCTGGGTGGCAAACAGGGCGTCTGAGGTTGCCGAAAGCTCGGCCGTGACGCGATGGGCGTAGACCGCGAAGAAACCGACACCGATCACCAGTGCGACCCAATGCCCCAGGGCCAGCAGGGGTTCGATCCTTAGCGGCGTCCCGTGGCGGTCATGCAGCGGCACGGCCAGCCATGCGGCCAATGTGATCATCACCACGGTCGCCAGACCCAGAACCAGGGTCTGACGCGTGTTCAGGGTTGTGGCCGATACCGTCACCGGAACCAGGACCAGCAGCGCAAAGGGGTTGGCCATGCCCCCGGTCAGCGCGATCAGTGCCGAAAGCTGGACCAGATCAAAGGCCAGATGCCGCGCCGCCCGACCCGGGGAAATCCGCCGGGGCTGGTTCAAGAGTTGCCACAGGTTCATGATCAGCATGGCGCAGATCAGTGCCAGAACCGGCCCCAGGGCGAATTCGATACCGATCAACCGGGCCGCGATCACCGCCGCAAGCTGGCCCGCGATGGCTACCCAACGTAACAGGACCAGCGTTCGCATGCGGATCGGCTCGGCATGTCGGGCAGAGCCGATCTGGTCACTTATCTGTGCGGTCTGTTGCGACATTGAATGCCTTGATACCTGGGCGGCGATGCGCGATCAATGCGCGGAATTTCAATCCGAAAGGACTGCCGGATGCGCAATCGCAACATCCTGATTTCTGGTTCTGTCGCAGCCGTGTTTCTGTTGATTGGCGGAGGCGTTTATCTTTCGCAGAAAAATGGCGGCGATCAATATGCACAATGCCGCAGCGGCGCGGTTTCCGGCGGTCTCGACAGCTTTGGCACCGATTTCACCTTGACCCGCGAAGACGGAATGCGGGTAACGGCCGAGCAGGTTTTTACGAAACCCACCCTGCTGTATTTTGGATATACTTTTTGCCCCGATGTTTGCCCGCTTGATAACGCCCGCAATGCGGAAGCGCAGGCAATGCTGGCCGAACAGGGAAAAGACGTGCAGATGGTCTTTATTACCGTCGATCCCCGGCGCGACACGCCCGAAGTTCTGACCGATTTTACCGACATGATTTCGGATGAGATGATCGGCCTGACCGGAAGCGATGAAGAGATTGCCGCCGTGAACAAGGGCTGGCGCAATTATTATAAGGCCAATGATCAGGAAGATGACGAATATTACCTGGTCGATCACATGACCAATACCTATCTCGTCATGCCCGGCAACAAGACGGTTGATTTCTTTGCGCGCAACGTATCGCCTACCGAAATGAGCGAACGGGTCGGCTGCTTCATCGAGCATTCCACCTGAATTCAGACGGAATTCACCGCGTTGAGTTTTCATCGGGTTTTGCGTAGGCTGATCCGAAAGTGAGGGCTGAGAATGGAAGAAGACAAACGGCCGGCACTTGGTCCGGACCCGTCATTGCTGTTGGTTGATGACGATGAAATGTTCGTGACCAGATTGGCGCGGGCGATGGAGCGGCGCGGATTTGAAACGCGCACGGCCCTTTCGATCTCGGATGCGATGAAAATGATCGAACAATCTCCGCCAGCATATGCGGTCATTGATTTGCGCCTGGAAGATGGCAATGGACTGGATGTGGTCGAGAGCCTGCGCGAGGCGCGCGAAGATGCCCGGATTATCGTGTTGACGGGCTATGGGGCCATCGCCACTGCGGTCGCGGCGGTGAAAATCGGTGCGACAGACTATTTGTCCAAACCCGCCGATGCGAATGACATCACCTCGGCGCTTTTGGCGGATGGAGAGCTATTGCCGCCGCCACCGGAAAATCCGATGTCCGCAGATCGCGTGAGATGGGAACATATTCAACGGGTTTACGAGCAATGTGAACGAAATGTAAGCGAAACTGCGCGCAGATTGCATATGCATAGGCGCACACTTCAGCGAATTCTCGCCAAGCGCGGACCAAGATAAATTGATTCTATTCTCTTGATAATCTTGTGGTCTGATATAGCTTGCGCGAATCTCAGAAAATGGACGCCGAAGAAATGAATATTGATTTCGACAAGCTGAGCTTGAAGGAAATGCAGGAATTGCGGGCAAAACTTGACCGTGCGATCAATTCTTATGAGGATCGCAAGAGGCGCGAAGCATTGGCAGCTGTTGAAGAGGCTGCGCGGGCGCATGGTTTCAATCTGGCCGAATTGACGGGCGCCAAACCCCCGCGGACCGGAACCGTTGCTCCGAAATATGCAAATCCCGATGATCCGACCATGACCTGGACCGGTCGCGGACGTAAACCGCGCTGGGTTCAGGAAAATCTGGAGAACGGGAAAACTCTGGAAGATCTCTTGATCTGAAATGAAACAGGCGGGTTCTGGCCCGCCTGTTCATTATCTTGCGGAATCGATCAGTTCCATCAGTGACCTGAATCGTTCCAGATAGGCGGCGCGCACCGTTGCCGGTGGCCTTAGCGTTATGCCAAGCGATGGCAGGATCTCGGAATTGGAAATCGGAAACAGTCGCTTTGCCTCGCTCTGCGAGAAACCGGCGATTTCCACCGCTTCCAGCCGGGCCGAGATCCGGTCCGCTGCCTTGATCTTCTTCTTCACGGCTGCAGGCAGGGTGGCCGGCAGACCAAAGCGGCGATGAATTGCGGCGGTCAGCCGTTCATCCATGGCGCCATATTCTTCTCCCAATGCGGCCTTCACCGGAGAGATCATGTCGCCAATGACATATTCCGGCGCATCATGCAGCAGCGCTGCCAGCCGCCAGAGCGGTTCGATCGTCGGGTAAAGACGGATCAGGATTTCCTCGACCAGGATGGAATGTTCTGCGACCGAATAGGGCCAGTCACCCTGCGTCTGACCATTCCAGCGGGCCACGAAGGCAAGACCGTGGGCAATATCCTCGATCTCGATATCAAAAGGTGTCGGGTCCAGAAGGTCGAGGCGTCGGCCTGACAGCATTCGCTGCCAGGCGCGACGGGATCCGCTCGCCATCAGGCGTGGTCCTCAGGACAGCTTCTGGTTGGCCGGAGCGCCGCTCTCGGCCTGGGCCTGAGCCTGTGCCCGCCGGGCCAGCTCCTGACGATACAGCGCGACGAAATCGACCGGGTCCATGTTGAAGGGCGGGAAGCCGCCGTCACGCGACAGGTCCGAAACGATGCGGCGCACGAAGGGGAACAGCATGCGGGGGCATTCGATCATCAGGAAGGGATGGATCTGTTCCTGGGGCACGCCTTCGACATGGAAAACTCCGCCGTAATCCAGCTCGATCAGGAACATCGTGCTGTCATCGGATTTGTTCTTCGAGGTGATCCGGAACTTCGAGATCACTTCATATTGATGTTCGGTCGTGCGTTTGCGTGCATCCAGGCTGACCTGCACGGTCATTTCGGGCTGGACATCGCCCGACGGCGCACCCTTGGTTGCAACCGCGTTTTCAAAGGACAGGTCGCGGATATATTGCGCCAGGATCTGCATCCGCACCTGCGGCTGGGCGGGTTGCTCTGCGGTTGCTTCGCCGTTCGGGGTGTTTTCTTCAGCCATTCTTTCTACCTCACAAGTACGAACTTGAGGCAGGTTCTAGCAGGTGGTTGTTACGGCCTCAATGGCGCGTCCAGCCCGAGTTCCGGCGTGGCGATCCGCCGTCATGGCCCAGTTCCGGCGGCAGATCCGAGGGCGGGTGGCGCCGATCGGCGTCATCTGACACCTCGTATTCACCGTCGATGACACCGTCGTCATAGGGTTTGCGCCCCGAAGACTGGCGGTACATCCCGGCATTGACGCTGAAGCCCGAGACCTGAACGTGACGCGACAGTTTCGTCATGACCAGATCGCGCAGTTTCGGCACCAGCAGCAGCAGTCCGACGCTGTCGGTGAAGAAACCGGGGGTCAACAGCAGCATGCCCGCGATCAGGATCATCACGCCATGGGCCAGCGGCCGGCTGGGATCGCGCAATTCGTTGAAGCTGCGCTGCACTTCGGCCAGCGCGCTTGCCCCCTGGCTGCGCATCAGCGAGGTGCCGACCAGGGCCGTCAGGATCACGATGGCCAGGGTCGGCCACAGGCCGATCAGCCCGCCGACCTGAATGAACAACGCGATTTCAATGATCGGCACGGCAACGAACAGCCAGAAAAGCCACATGTGAATTCCCCTCTCTGTCGGTGCCTGAACTGGACTTGCACCGGGACGGTACTTACATAGGGTTTAAGAGCAAAGAAACAAACCGCACCGTCAGATTTGAGGCATTCCACATGACCAATCCGCTGATCCAGTTGCTTGTGCTGGCCGCGATCGCGATCTTCCTGATCTTGCGGCTTCGCAATGTGCTGGGAACGCGTGACGGATTCGAGCCGCCCCAGGAAGAAGCCCCTGTGGCAAAACGTCGCTTCGAGGTGATCGAGGGCAGCGCGGATGAGGTCGATCACGACATCGTCGAGCTTGTCGATGCCGACAGCCCGGCCGCCACGGCGCTGGCCGCCATGAAACGTGCCGAGCCCTCTTTCGGTGTGCATGATTTCCTGACCGGTGCCAAATCGGCCTATGAGATGATCCTGATGGCGTTCGAAAACGGCGATCTCAGCGATGTTCGTCCTTTCCTGGCAGAACCCGTCGCGGATGCGTTCCAATCGGTCATCGACCACCGCAAGGCGCAGGGCTACAGCGTTCAGGCGCAGTTTCTGGGGGTGCGCGAGACGACTCTGGCCAGCGCCGAATTCGACGCGCAGTCGGGTCTTGCCGAGGTGTCGGTGCGCTTCGTTGGCGAGCTGATCGCCGCGACACGGGACGCCGAAGGCAATGTCGTCGATGGCGACCCCAAGACATCGCGCAAGCAGCGTGACGTCTGGACCTTCGCGCGGCGCATGGGGCAGGACGATCCGAACTGGCAGCTGGTCGCGACCGGCTGATGGCCCGGCGTCGGCGGGGCTTGACCCCTGAAGAACGCGAGCTTTGGTCAAGGGTGGCGCGCAGCGCGACCCCTCTGCCCTCGAAAAGCCAGCAACCGGAGGAAGGGGGCGCGCAGGATGCGCCCCCAGTGATTCCGCGCGCAGGCAGCAAGGCAAAGGCCGAGGCGGCCCTGATGCGTGCCGAACTGTCGAAATTCCGTCTTGGACAGCATGCCCCGGGCCCGACGGGAACATTCCAGCGCGAAGCCAGCCCTGCCGAGCGTTTGCGCAGCGCGCCCCTGCGCATGGACCACAAGACCCATCGCAAGATGTCGCAGGGCAAGATCGCCCCGCAGGCGCGACTTGACCTGCATGGGCTGACGCTGAGCGCTGCCCACCCCGAACTGATCCAGTTCATCCTCGGTTGTCATGCGAACGCTCTGCGGCTGGTGCTGGTCATCACCGGCAAGGGGCGGGGCGATCATGGTCCCTTGCCCACGCGCCCGGGGGCCTTGCGTCATCAGGTGCCCTACTGGCTGCACAGCCCGCCTCTGAACGCGGTCGTGCAGCAGGTCAGCGCTGCACATTACCGGCATGGCGGCGAGGGCGCATATTACGTCTATCTGCGGCGCAGCGGCATCAGGTAGCGCCGCTGCAACTGTTCAGGCGCGGTTGCCTCTGGGGCCGGCGAAATACCAGATCAGCAGTCCCAGGACCGGCAGAACGGCGATCAGGACAATCCACAGCAACTTGGTGCCGGCGGTCTCATTCGTGTTGATGACCGTGGCGATTGCCCAGACATCCAGAACAAAGATGATGATCCCGAAGATATATTCCATGGCCGCTTTCCCTGTTGGTGGTCCAGAGATGAACACCCCAGACCACCAAGCGGTTCCTACAGAACGTAGCGGGACAGGTCGGCCGACCGCGACAGATCGCCGACATAGCGTTCGACAAAGGCTGCATCGACATCGACCTGTGTTCCGCCTTGATCGGGCGCATCGAAGGACAGTTCCTCGAAAACGCGTTCGATCACGGTATACAGGCGACGTGCGCCGATGTTTTCAACCGTGCCATTCACCTCGGCGGCAATGCGCGCCAGGGCCGAGATGCCGTCCTCGGTAAAGTTGACGGTGACATTCTCGGTGGCCATCAGCGCGGTATACTGGCGCGTCAGGGCGTTGTCGGTTTCGGTCAGGATGCGCACGAAATCGCCTTCGGTCAGGGCGCGGAGTTCGACCCGGATGGGCAGACGACCCTGAAGCTCGGGCAGCAGGTCCGAGGGTTTCGAGACATGGAAGGCGCCCGAGGCGATGAACAGGATATGGTCGGTTTTCAGCGGGCCATATTTGGTGCTGACGGTAGTGCCCTCGATCAGCGGCAACAGGTCGCGCTGAACGCCTTCGCGGCTGACATCGCCGCCCCGGGCGTCGGAGCGCGCACAGACCTTGTCGATCTCGTCGATGAAGACGATGCCGTTTTCCTGCACCGATTCCAGTGCGGCCGCCTTGACGGCCTCGTCATCCAGCAGCTTGTCGGCCTCTTCGGCGATCAGCAGGTCATAGCTTTCGGCAACGGTGACCTTGCGGCGCACGCGGCGACCGCCAAAGGCCTTCATCAGGCCCGACAGATCCATCATGCCGCCAAGGCTTGCGCCGGGCTGGCCGGGGATCTCCATGCCGCCAAGAGGGCTGGAGTTGTCCTGCAGTTCCAGTTCGATCTCGGTATCGTCCAGCTCGCCCCGTTTCAGCTTGTCACGGAACATCTGGCGTGTGGCATCGCGGGCGCCATCGCCGGCCAGCGCGTCGATCACGCGTTCCTGCGCAGAGTCATGGGCGCGGGATTTCACTTCTTCGCGCATGCGTTCGCGGGTGTCGATCACGGCGGCATCGACCAGATCGCGAATGATCTGTTCGACATCGCGCCCGACATAGCCGACCTCGGTGAACTTGGTGGCCTCGACCTTGATGAAGGGCGCATTGGCCAGGCGGGCCAGGCGGCGGCTGATCTCGGTCTTGCCGACGCCGGTCGGCCCGATCATCAGGATGTTCTTGGGATAGACTTCGTTGCGCAGGTCATCGCCCAGTTGCTTGCGCCGCCAGCGATTGCGCAGGGCGACGGCGACGGCGCGTTTCGCCTCTTTCTGGCCGATGATGAAGCGGTCCAGTTCGGATACGATTTCGCGCGGGGTCAGGTCGGTCATGATATGCCTCGGGTTGGCTGTCGTCAGTGTCGAAGAAGGGCGGGCGCCGCGGGTCTAGCGCGCCAGCGTTTCGACCTTCAGGTTTCCATTGGTGTAGACGCAGATGTCTGCGGCAATGGCCATCGCCTTGCGGGCAATCGCCTCGGCATCCAGATCGGTTTCCAGCAGGCCGCGAGCCGCCGCCAGCGCGAAGTTTCCACCCGATCCGATCGCGGCGACATCATGTTCGGGTTCCAGCACATCGCCGGCCCCGGTGACGACATAGACCTGATCGCCATCGGTGACGATCAGCATGGCTTCCAGGTTGCGCAGATATTTGTCGGTGCGCCAATCCTTGGCCAGTTCGACACAGGCGCGTTGCAATTGCCCCGGCGCGGCTTCCAGCTTTTTTTCCAGTCGTTCCAGCAGGGTAAAGGCATCTGCGGTGGAACCTGCAAAGCCCACGATGACATCGCGTCCACCCGGCGAAAGGCGCCGGACCTTGCGTGCCGATCCTTTCATGACGGTCTGGCCGACGCTGACCTGACCGTCGCCGGCAACAACCACCTTGCCGCCGCGGCGCACCGCCAGAATTGTGGTGCCGTGCCAGCCGGGAAAAGAATCGTCCGCCATGAAGGGTCTCCGTCGCTTGTGCGTTTGGGGGTCAGATATGGATAGGCTTGCGGTTGCGCAACCCGTCAAACTGCCCGCTGCAGGGGCATCGGGTCGCTGCAGGCTGCCGGGTTGCCCTGAAAACCGCCCTGTCATGCAAAACGCCGCGACCCTTGTGGTCGCGGCGTCGGGAAATTGTCGTCAACGCCGATCAGACGGATTCGTCGATCCAGCTTTTCAGCGCGGCTTTGGGCGCTGCGCCCATGCGGTTCGAGATCACTTCGCCGTCCTTGAACATGAACAGCGCCGGAATGCCGCGCACGCCCAGAGCCGCTGCCTGTTCGGGGTTTTCGTCGACATTGACCTTCACCACTTTCACCTTGCCCGCATATTCATCGGACAGTTCTTCCAGAGCCGGTCCGATCTGTTTGCAGGGCCCGCACCACTCTGCCCAGAAATCGACGATGACCGGGGTATCGGCTTTGCGGACTTCGGTGTCGAAATCGGCGTCATTCACATGCACGGTTGCCATGCTTCAAGCTCCTTGCGAGGGCCGGTCGTGACAAGGCCGGCGGGATGGGTTCCCGACACAGCTATGAACGCAGACGCGCCGGGTCAAGTGCAGCCAGCGCGTCATCCATCAACCCGTCGGGAATGTTCATCAGTTGACGCGATGCCGTCCACAGCACCGAAACGCGCAGCTCATGACCCGGATAGATCAGTCGCAGCGCATCGCGATAGGCCGCCATTTGTCGCAGCACGCCTTCGGGCGTGGCCTCGGGACGGTCGGGAACCAGGCTGTTGGACTTGTAGTCAATGGCATGAACTTGCCCCGCTGTGACCACCAGACGGTCGATGGTGCCATGCAGCAGGCCGATTGCCGGCAGGGTCGCGGTCAGTTCCACCTCGCGCAGGATCCTGGCCTCGGGGGGCGGGGTCATGACCTCGGACAGTTCGGGTGCATGGATCAATGCTTCGGCTTCGCCCAGCAGCCAGTCCAGTTCATCGGCATCGGGCAGCCCGCCTTCCGCCCCCGCAAGCGCGGACAGTGCCAGATCGGGCCATTCTTCCCTTGCCGTACCGGGCAGATGTTCCAGCAACAGATGCAGCCGCGTGCCGCGCAACATTGCGGCCACCGGATCGGCGTCCTCGATGGGAGCGCCAATCACCTTGGCGCCACCCAGGCCCGTTGCGGTCACGGGCAGGATGCGTTCGGGCGGGGGCGGCGCGGGCAGTCTGGTCCAGTCGGGCAGGGTCACATCGGGAAGGGGCGCAGGTCTGGCCTCTTCCACCGGATCCGAGGGCCAGTCGCCATAGGACAGCCGCAGGCCGGTGCCGATGCCCTCGATCTCGATATTGCTGCGGATCAGGTCGCTGCGTGCGGGGCCGGCGGCGATCATGCTGTGCCAGCTTTCCAGACCGTCGCCGGTTTCTCCGGCCGCCGCCACGATCAGCCAGCTTTCGGCCCGCGTCAGTGCCACATAGAGCAGGCGGCGGCGCTCCTGTTCCTGCCGCAGGGCCAGTTCTGCTACCGCTTCGGCGACCACGTCGGGCCGTTCACCCGAGCTGCCGCGCCATGTGGGCATATTCCCGATCCGCACGGTGCGGGCGCGGCTGTCGGGGCGGCGTTTCTTGGTTTCGGGCAGGATGACGACCGGGCTTTCCAGCCCCTTGGAGCCATGCACCGTCATGATGCGGATCAACCCGCCTTCACCGCCCGGCAATTGCCGTTTGACCTCGACATCATCACTGGACAGCCAGACCAGAAAACCGGTCAGGGACGGGGTTTCGACACTCTCATAGGCAAGTGCCTGTGACAGCAGTTCGTCAATGCCATCTTCTGCCTCGCTGCCCAGCCGCGCCAGCAGGGCCGCCCTGCCGCCATGGCGTGTCAGCAACCGCGAAATCAGATCATAGGGCCGCATGAAATCGGCCTGATCCATCAGATCGCCCAGCATGTCGCGCACCCGTTGGTGCTCGGAATTGCGCAGGCGCTGGATCAGAAAGGCCTTGCCGCGCCCCGAGGCCAGACGGAACAGCTCGTCTTCGGTCAGACCGAATAGCGGTGATCGCAGCGCGGCGGCCAGCGACAGGTCGTCCTCGGGCGTGGCCAGAACCGACAGGGTCGCGGTGATGTCGCGCACTGCCAGTTCTGCCGCCAGCTTCAGCCGGTCGGCCCCCGCCACGGGCAGATCGGCGGCCTTGCATTCGCGCAGCAGGTCGTCAAACAGGCCGGCACGCCTTTGAACCAGAATCTGGATATCGCCCGGTGTGATATTGCGCACCCGGTTCGATTTCGGGTCAAGGAAGGGCGTGCCGATCATCTCCTTGATCTGCGCGGCAATAGCACGGGCCAATACCGTATCGGCGGCATTCTCGGCCGGCGCATCCACGGGCGCGGTCCAATCGGTGGCCTCGGGCTTTTCGGGCTCGGGCAGGGGCGGCCAGATATCCACCCGGCCAGGCAACTTGTCGCGAAAGGCGATATGGCGAGGTGGTTCGCCCAGCCCCTCGGCGGCCTCGTCCTGAAAGACCGCATCGACCAGCGAAAGCACTGCGGGCGACGAACGGAAGCTGTGGGCCAGCCCGCGCCGCTGCATCGGGCGCTGGACGGCGTCGAAGTCATGGGCAAAGCGCTCGCGCATCTCTTCGAAGACGGCGATATCCGCGCCCTGGAAGGAGTAGATCGACTGCTTGGGATCGCCCACGACGAACAATGTGCGGTTGCGGTCCTGCGCGCCCATGCCGCTGGTGAATTCATCGGTCAGACTGCGGATCACCCGCCATTGCGCCGGGCTGGTGTCCTGGGCCTCATCGACAAGAATATGGTCGATACCGCCATCCAGCCGCCACAGCACCCATTGCGCCATGCTGGATTCCTGCAGCAATCGTGCCGTGTGCAGGATCAGGTCGTCGAAATCCAGCCAGCCATGCGCCGCCTTGCGTTGCGCCATGCGCCGGGTGAATTCATGGCCAAAGCGGTGCAGGGCCAGCGTCTTTTGTGCCAGATTCAGCCCCAGTGCCAAGGGCCGTGCCTCTTGCACCCGCAGCATCAGATCCTCCAGTTCGGGCATGAAGGGGGCGCAGGCACCGGTCTGCAGCGCTTTGGTGGGCAATTTGCCGATCTTGGCGGAAAAGGGTTCCTTGGCCTTTTCGCCGGTCAGCAGGGCGCCGATCAGGATATGCAGCTCTGCCAGACCCGGATCGCGCCAGTTCCCCTGGCGCAGCTTGTCGGCCAGCTTGGCATCCGTGCTGGAACCCTTGGCAAAACTCGGGATCAGCGCATCGAACAGATCGCCCTCATTTCCATCGAAAACCTGTCCCAGCAGGCTGTCCGTATCCAGACCGGCGGGCAGGCCCAAGACGGTCCAGATTGCATCACGGTCTGCGGGTTCGGCAAAATCGGCCTCGGACAGACCGGCCAGGAAACCGTCAAGATTGTCACCACCATGCAGCGAGGTCAGATCGCGGATGGCAGGATGGGCGTCTTCGGCCATTTCCTCGACGATTTCGGCGCGCAATGTGCGGGCGCTGCGGTCATCCATTTCCGAAAAGCCCATCGGAACCCCGGCTTCCAGCGGAAAGCGCCGCAGCAACGCTGCGCAGAAGCTGTGGATGGTCTGAACCTTCAGTCCACCGGGGGTTTCGATGGCGCGGGCGAACAGGCGGCGGGCCTCGGCCAGATCGGGGGCATGGACCTCGCCCAGATCATGCAGTTCCGCGCGCAGCTTGTCCTCGGGCAGCATGGCCCATTTTCCCAGTCGCTGCAGAAGCCGGTTCTGCATCTCGGTCGCGGCGGCCTTGGTATAGGTCAGGCAGAGAATCCGCTCGGGCGGGCTGCCCGCCAGCAGCAGCCGTGCCACGCGATCGGTCAGAACCCGGGTCTTGCCGGATCCCGCATTGGCCGTCAGCCATGTGGAGCGCCCCGGATCGGCGGCGGCAATCTGGTTCAGCGTTGCATCATTCGTCATGGCCGACCTTTTCTGGCACCGTGGGATCGGCCAGCGTCCATTCGCCCAGTCGGGCCAGGTGATCATAGTCGCCCGCATGGCTTGTCTTGACGGGCGCGCGCTTGGCGCTGAAGCCTGCTTCTCCGGTCAGATAGGCGGCGATCAGGCGCAGGAAACCGTTCCAGTTCTCGGCCTCGAATTCGGGGGAATAATTGCGCGCATGGGTTTTGCCATCGCCGCCCAGCTGAATATAGCGGATGCCGGCCACATCCACCGGCCCCAGATCGGCAAAGCCGCCCCGGCGCGCCATGGCGGCCTCGAGGATCAGCTGTTTGTCGAAATGCTCGATCTGGGCATCGGTGGGCGGGCTGCCGGATTTGTAGTCATAGATCATCGCCTGCCCGTCATTGAGCAGGTCGATCCGGTCCGGTTTCGCGGTCAGCCTGAACTCCATCCCCGGCGTGGTGATCGCGCCGCGCGCCTCGACCACATGGGGGTGGCCCTGTGCCAGCCGGTCCAGTTCATCGCTGACGATCTGATCGGCGATCCGTTCGATCCGCGCCTGCCAGAAGGCCCGTGCCGAGGGCCAGGGCACATCCTCGGCAAGGACCTCGGCGGTGATCCGCAGAAGGTCCGCCTTCAGCCGTTCAGGCGGGGTGTCCGCATCGGGCTTGGCCTTCAGCAGCTTCTCGACGATCTTGTGCAGGGTCTGGCCACGCAGCGATGGATCGGGTTCGGGACGCAGCGGGTTCAGCGGTCGCAGCCCCAGAACGCGCTTGGCATAGACCGCATAGGGGTCGCGGATCAGCAGCGAGACATCGGTGACCGGCAACTCGTGAAACGGCGGCGCCGGGGGGATCGGAGAGGGTCGCCGCGCTGGCGCAACCGTCTTGTCGGGGCGCGAAAGGCGCTCGGCCAGGGTCAGCCAGTGATTGCCTCGGTCGCGCATTTGCTGCAGGGCTTGCGGACCATTGCGTTCGGGCAGGCCGGCCATCAGGTTGGTCAGCCGGTTCAGCCAGCGTGAAGGAATGGTCTCGGCCTCGGCATCGCGCCGCGCGCGGGTCAGGATGACCTGTGCGGCACCGATGGCCTGTTGGAAGTCATGCGCGGCCAGCCCGATCAGCCGTTCCGGCGAGGTCAGCCCCGCCTGACTGCGCATTTGCCGCGACAGCCATGGATCGGGGCTGAGGGCGCGCGGCCAGCCGCCTTCGTTCAGCCCCGACAGGATGACCAGATCATCGTTGACGATGCGTGCCTCGCGCGGGCCGCGGATCTTCAGCAGCGGGTGGTAATCGGCCTCGGTCCGGTCGGACAGTTCCTGCATCTCGCCCAGCAGCAGCGAGGCGAAATCGCCCGGACTCAGATCGGGACCGTTTCCGGCATGGGTTTGCAGATGTTCCAGACAGATCCGCGCAAGCTGCCCCGGCTTCTTCTTCCACAGTTCCGAGGCTTCGTGATCGCCCTGTGGACCGGCGGCCAGATCCTGCGCGATATTGCACAGATCGGACAGTCGGTCGGGGATCGGACGGCGGGCCGTGTCATTTTCATGGGATTTGATCCGCGCGATCAAGCCCGCCACCCATTCGGCCCAGATCTTGCGGGTCTGGTCGGCCTTGCTGCCCCAGTCCAGCAGATGCTCGGGGTCGGGAAAGCTGGGGCCCTTGGCGCGCAGCTGCAGCTCCAGATCGCGGGCCTGTTTGCGGGCCTCGCGACTTTCGATGAGTTGCGATCCGGTGGCGGTCAGCGGGTGCTTCAGCAGGATCAGCAGCCGGTCGATGGTCAGCGGCTGGCCGAACAGCTCGGCGATCTGGCGCAGGAACAACCCCGGCGCGGTCAGCGGCAGGGGGCGACCGGCGCTGTCATCGGCGCGCAACTGCCAGCGGTCCAGCGCCGCATTCACGCGCCGGATCAGCCCGCTGTCGGCGGCGATCAGGGTGACGGGCTGCTGACGTTGGGCTGCCTCGCGCATGACAAGGGCAATCGCCTCGGCCTCTTGTCCGGGCTGGTCTGCCTCGATCAGGGTGACATCGCGGGTCGCACCGATCAGGTCCGGCAGCTGCGGACCCTCGGCAATCCATTGATCGGTCACCGGCGCGGGCCGCAGGGCCAGCGACACCAGCGCATTGCGTTCGGGCGCGGGGGCCGGGCGGTCCGACCAGTTGCGCGGATATCCCAACGCCTCGATCAGAGGTGCATAGCGGGCCTGAGGGTGATCCTCGGCCCCGCTGATGATGCCGTCCCAGACCGAGGCGGGCTGATCATGGTCAAATCCGGGCAGGACCACCGCACCATTGGGCAGCCCGGCCACCGCCTGCATGAACATGCGGGTCGCGCCATGCGACCCGGTGGACCCGGCCACGATGATCGGATCCGTGGGCAGGTTTCGGCCTTCGGTCCAATCCGCGATCATGCTTTCCGCGGCAAGGCGTTGGCGCGCGGCGCGGTCGGGGGCATCGGTAGCCAGAAAGAAATCCGCCGCGATGCGCAGAAAGACCAGGGCATTCTGCCAGTGGCGGGCGTGATCGCCGGTGTCGATCGCCTCTAGCGCTTCGGGTCCGCAGCCTTCGGTCTGCATTTCGGTCATCAGATCGGTCAGAGAGCGCGCCAGTGCCGGAACAGAATGACCCGCGGCCAGATCGGGGCGGGCTTCCAGATACCGGGCGATCAGCCTTGCCAGTTCCAGCCGCCGCGCCAGCGGTGCCACCAGCGGTCCGGCCAGTTTTGCCGAGCCTGCACCCAGATCGGTTACGACCCGCATTTTGGGTAGAAGAAGCGGACCACGTCGATCAAAGGCCAGTTTCATTGCCGTCAGCGTGCGGCCCGAATTGGCATAGATCGTGACGCGGGCGATGTCCTCGGGCGGGTGGGCAGCCATTCTTTTCAGAAAGCCCGCGACGAATTCATCGGCGAAATCCACGCCCGGAGGCAGCGCGAAGAGACCGTTTTCCCACTCAGCCATTGGCCAGCATCGCCTCGGCCTGTTGAATGGCTTCGGGGCGCCCGACATCGCACCAGCCGCCGTCATGAATCAGGCCATAGGCCCTGCCATCAGCGATCAGCAGATCCCACAGCCGGTTCAGGGAAAACACCTTTTCGGGCAGTTCGGCCAGACGTTCGGGGCGGATGATCTGGGCACCGGCATAGACGAAATCGCCCTTGCGGCGGATGCGTCCCTGCGGGTCCATCGCGAAATCGCCGCCGCCGACCCGGGCGGTTGCATTCTTCAGCGGCACCAGGACCATAAGCGCGTCCATGCTGTCATCCCATGCCGCGATCAAGGCGGTCAGGGGATTGCTGCCCGACCAGACGACATCGGGGTTCAGGGTCGCCACCGGCCCCCTGCCCAGCAGCGGCAGGGCCTTGCGCAAGCCGCCACCGGTATCCAGCAGGCAGTCGCTTTCATCGCTGATGGCGATATCCGTTCCCGCCAGATGTGTCGCGATTTGCCCGGAAAGGTAGTGGCTGTTGACCACGATCCGGGTGACTCCGGCCTCGTGCCCCAGATCCAGCGCCCGGTCCAGCAGGCTTTGGCCGGCGACCTCGACCAGCGGTTTGGGCCGGTCGTTGGTCAGGGGCCGCATGCGCGTGCCCAATCCGGCGGCGAATATCATCAGGGGCGGGCGCATTGGCTGCGGATCCTTTCGATGGTGTCGCTGTCAGGGGCGGGCAGGCCATCCAGCAGCCGGGCCAGAGGTGCCAGTTCGGGATGGGCCAGATCGCGCTGCAGATGCGCCCAGACTCGGGGCATGAAATCCAGATAACGGGCTTTGCCATCGCGCAGGCACAGCCGGGCAAAAATTCCCATGATCCGCAGGTTCCTTTGCGCACCCAGCAGGGCATAGGCGGCGTGAAAGCGCGTGCTGTCCAGCCCGGTCGCGGCCAGATAGCGGGCGATGGCGCCGCTCTCGATCTCGGGGGCGACATCGCGGCGCGCGTCCTGCAGGGCCGAGACCAGATCATAGGCCGGATGGGTCGCGACCGCGTCCTGATAGTCGATCAGCCCAAGGGGCGCATCGTCGCGCCAGATCAGGTTCTCGGCATGGAAATCGCGCAGCGACAGTACCGGCTGCTGATCGGCGGCCAGTTCGGCATGCAGATCGGCGATGACCGATCCGATCTGCCGAGCCTGCGCGGTATCGCAGCCGGCGGCGCGGGGATACCATTGCGCGAAGATTCCGACCTGTTCGGCCAGCATCGCGCCATCCAGCGCTGGCACGAAAGGCGGCGGGGCGTGGCGGTGCAATGCAATCAGGAAATCGGTGATGCCGTCATAAATCCGGGTTGCCATGTCGGGGCGCTGCTGCAGCACCCGCGCGACCAGATCGTCGCCAAGATCCTCGACCAGCAGGAAACCCGCCGCGACATCGCGATACAACAATTCGGGCGCGCCGAAGCCACGTTCGCGAAACCAGTCCGTCATGGAGCAGAAGGGGGCGCAACTGCCATCCGGGTCATCCATCAGCACTGCAGCGCCCTGATCTGACCTGATGCGGAAAAATCGCCTTGCCGAGGCATCTGCGGCCAGGGGGCGAACCTGCGCCTCGCCTCGCCCTGCGGCGACCAGGAAACGCGCCGCCTCGGTCAGGCGTTCAATTCCATCTCCTATCAGGGTGATCCTGCGCAGATCGGGATCGTCGAGCGTTTCGAAGGCCAGGGTCCATGCATTTTCAGGCAGGAACTCCAGCCGGTCGGGCCATTCGATCAGGCAGATGGCATTGTCCTGTGCCTCTTCCAGCCCCAGCTCGTCCAGCTCGGAGGGGTCGGTCAGGCGATACAGATCGGCATGCCAGATCTCGGTGCCCATCGGGTCGTCATAGGTCTGGACCAGCGTATAGGTCGGACTGGGCACATCCTCGGCCAGATCGCCTTGACGGGCACGGATGAAGGCGCGGGCGAAATGCGTCTTTCCGGCCCCGACCGGCCCGTCCAGCAGGATGGACTGTCCCGGACGCGCGGTCACGGCCAGCAGGCGCGCCAGAAGGGCGGTGGTTGTCTCGTCGGCGATCAGGCAATTCGATGTCATGCCATGCTTCTATCCCGTTGGAGGCGGGGTGCAAATGATCTCTGTGATGCGCCGGGGCGAGCGGCGCGGCCGGCATGGGCACGCGCCGACAAGGGGCGGTCCGGTTCAGTTCAGGCCCAGCACATCGGACATGTCGTATTCGCCCGGCCCCTTGTCCTGCCCCCACAGCGCCGCGCGGATCGCGCCACGGGCAAAGATGGCGCGATCTGTCGCCAGGTGACGCAGCACCAACCTTTCGCCATCGGCGGCAAAGATCACGTCATGTTCGCCCACGACATCGCCGCCGCGAATGGCGGAAAAGCCGATGCTGCCCTGACGCCGCGCGCCGGTGATGCCTTCCCGCGCCGGGGTGCGCAGGTCGGCCAGTTCCGCGCCGCGCCCTTCGGCGGCGGCCTCGCCCAGCATCAGTGCGGTGCCCGAGGGGGCGTCGACCTTGTGGCGGTGATGGCTTTCGACCACCTCGATATCCCAGTCCTCGCCAAGCGCGGCGGCAACCTTGCGCGTCAGCCCCACCAGCAGATTGACACCAAGGCTCATGTTTCCGGCACGGATGATCGGGGCGTGGCGCGCGGCGGCGGCAACCCTTGCAAGATCGTCGGGCGACATGCCGGTGGTGCCGATTACATGCACCGCGCGGGCCTGAGCGGTAAGTTCCGCGAATGCGACCGTCGCGGCGGGTGCGGTGAAGTCGATCACCGCCTGCGCACGGGCGATGGTTTCGACCGCGTCATCGCTGACCGTGACGCCAACGGGGGCGCCGCCCATTGCTTCGCCAATGTCGCGCCCGATCCACTCGTGGCCAGGGCGTTCGAGAACGCCGGCCAGCCGCGCCTGATCGCTGTCCAGCAGCAGCCGAATCAGCATCTGCCCCATTTTGCCCGATCCGCCGGTCACGACGACGCCGGGCAGGTCGGTCGATGCGGTCTGTTCGAAATCACTCATGTGTCATCCCCAGTGCTTTCCTGCGTCATATCCCGTTGCGGTGTGGCTCGCGACCCCCTACATCGGGAACATGGCACAGAACCGTTATTCCACTGATCGAGGTCCCTCACAGCGCCAGCTGCGCGTGGGCGAGCTTATCCGTCGCACCTTGTCCGACGTGCTCTTGCGCGGCGATGTGCATGATCCTGACTTGAACCGCCATTCGATTACCGTGGGCGAGGTCCGGGCGTCGACCGACCTGAAGGTGGTCACGGCCTATGTCCTGCCACTTGGCGGAGAGGGGGCCGAGGAAGCCTTGCTGGCGCTGCGCCGCAATGCCGGAGAGCTGCGCCATCTGGTCTCCAAGGGGCTGACCCTGAAATATGCGCCGCAGCTGAAATTCCAGCTGGATGAGACCTTCGACCGTCTGGAGGATACGCGCCGCATGTTCGCCGACGAACGGGTGCGCCGCGATGTCGAACGCGCGGATGATCCCGATGGCGATGATCGCGATGATGCTTGAACTGCAACGCCAGCTTGGCGTTGCAATGGGCGCGGTCTTTGCACTGGCGCTGCCCGCCTCTTCGGATGGCTGCGCCAGGCTGGAGCATGGCGGGCAGGGCTATGTCGTCTGCGAAGTCAGCGCCGAAGAAGAACCGCGGCTGCGTCTGTGGCAAAGCGACGCCGAGGGGCGGCCGCTGAACAATTTCAACAATATCCGCAAGACGCTTGGCGGCGATGAAACGCTTGGCTTCGCGATGAATGCGGGGATGTTCCATCCCGATTACCGGCCCGTTGGCCTGTTGGTGATCGAGGGCGAGACGCTGTCCGACATCAACCTTGCTGCCGGCAGCGGAAATTTCGGCATGTTGCCCAATGGGGTGTTCTGCACCGGCGGCGACAGGCCCTTTCAGGTGATCGAAAGCCGCAGCTTTTCCCAGACCCGACCGCAATGCCGGTTGGCGACGCAATCGGGGCCGATGCTGGTGATCGACGGGGCGCTGCATCCGCGCTTTCTGGTCGATTCCGACAGCCGCTATATCCGCAACGGTGTGGGTGTTTCCCCTGATGGCGATACGGCATGGTTCGCGATATCGGACCGCCCGGTGACCTTTCACGAATTCGGGCGGCTGTTTCGTGACGGGCTGGGTGTGCAGAATGCGCTGTATTTCGATGGTTCGATCTCGCGCCTTTACGCGCCGGGGGTGAACCGTGCCGATTTCGGGCGTTCGCTGGGGCCGATCATCGGTCTGGTCGACAGCAACGGTTGACGCCTCTCGCAAGCGGGGCTATCCCCCGCTGCTTCGCATGCACAGAGGGTATCATGGCACGCAAAAAGGGTCGCGACATCACGGGCTGGCTGATCGTGGACAAGCCTGCGGGCATTACCTCGACATCCGTGGTCAACAAGGTGCGTTGGGCGCTGGACGCTAGGAAGGCCGGTCACGCCGGCACGCTGGACCCCGATGCGACCGGGGTTCTTGCGGTGGCACTGGGTGAGGCGACCAAGACGGTTGCAACCATCACCGATGCATTCAAATGCTATGATTTCCTTGTCACCTGGGGCGCGGAGACCACGACTGACGATGCCTCGGGCGAGGTGGTGCGCCAGTCGGATTCCCGTCCCTTGCGCGCGCAAGTCGAGGCCGCGCTGGGTGAATTTACCGGCGAGATCATGCAGGTTCCGCCACAGTTTTCCGCCGTCAGGGTCGATGGCGCGCGGGCCTATGATCTGGCCCGTGAGGGTGAAGAGCTTGAACTGGCGGCCCGGCCGCTCTGGGTCGAAAGCCTGACCCTGCTTGAGGCCGATGAACACAGCGCAAGGCTGGAAATGGTCTGCGGCAAGGGCGGCTATGTGCGCTCGATCGCGCGCGATCTGGGGCGCAAGCTGGGCTGCCTGGGCCATGTGGCACATCTGCGCAGAACCTGGTCCGGCCCCTTTGACGTCGAGGATGGTGTCAGGTTCGAGGATATCGACCGCGACCGGCAGGATTGGGTGGAAAGCCAGCTGTTGCCGCTGGAGACCGCGCTGGCAGATCTGCCGATGCTGCGGGCCACGCCCGACGGGGCGCGGCGTATCCGCAACGGCAACCCCGGCGAAGTGACCGGCGGCGCGGAATGGGGCGAACTGGTCTGGGTCGCGGATGCCGCTGGTCCGGTCTGTATCGGCCGTTACCAGGGCGGCATGGTTCAGCCCGAGCGCGTCTTCAACCTGTGACCTTCGGCCCTGTCCGCTAGCGCGGCTGGCCGGGCCGTCTGATTCCCAGAAAAGGACCCTCGCCCGCCGCGTCGATCCGGGCGATGGCTGCCTTGATGGGCTCGCGGATCACGGACATCTTCCATGCCGTGGCATGGATCATCATCTCTGGCGATATGGCCATTGCGACATGGCCGGGCCAGAACAGCAGATCGCCACGCTGGATATCGCTGACCTCGGGAAAGCTGTCGCGTTGCAGATCGCTGTCGCCGGGGCAGGGGATGCCGCAAGCGGTCAGCGCAGCCTGCGCAAGGCCCGAACAATCGATGCCCCAGTCGCTGTTGCCACCCCACAGATAGGGTGTGCCCAGAAAGACCTCGGCCACCGCGACGGGATCATCCTGGGGGCCGTCAGAAATATGTTGAAGCGGCACAAAGCCTCCGCCCGCAAGGGCGGCAAAGCGTCCTTCGATGGATGCCACTGACAGCCGCGCACCCAGAGAGAGCGCATGCAACTGATGCTGCTTCATGTCGGGGGCAGGGTAGACATGGGTGGCGGCGGCGATCACCTGATGGGTGATCGCGGGGCGCTGGTCGGTCAGGGCAGCGCTGCGCAGCCAGCCGCAATAGCCGTCGGGAACCGTCTGGACAAAGCTCCAGTCATCGCGTGTCTCGATCACCGTGACATCGGCGCCGAAATTCACCTGCCGGTCGCGTCCTCCGTCGGGGGCGGCCATCAGATCGGCCAGCGGCACCGCCACCCGCGCGGCGCGTCCGGGCGTATAGGCGGGACGATCCAGAATGCCGCGCAGGCTGTCCAGCGCGACGCGATCCGTGGCCGGGGTGATGCGGCGATCCAGGCTCATGGCAACATGTCCGGCAGCGCGGCAAGGATCGCCCTTGCGCCCTGACCGACGCCGCCCTTGGGCCGTCCGGGCGCGGCTGCGGGCTGCCAGCCATAGATGTCCAGGTGGACATAGCGTTGCGCGCCCTGTGCGAAGCGGCGCAGGAACAGCGCGGCGGTGATCGAGCCGGCCATCCCGCCCGAGGGTGCATTGTCCAGATCGGCGATCTGCGGTTCGATCATGGATTCATAGGCTGGCCAGAAGGGCATGCGCCACAGCGGGTCGCGTGCGGATTGCGCGCCCTGCGCCAAGGCCTGTGCCGTCCGTTCGTCATCGCAATAGAAGGGCGGGATATCGGGGCCAAGCGCCACACGGGCCGCGCCGGTCAAGGTGGCAAGCGAGATCATCAGATCGGGCTTTTCCTCGGCCCCAAGGGCCATGGCATCGGCCAGAACCAGCCGTCCTTCGGCGTCGGTATTGTTGACCTCGACCGTCAACCCGTTGCGGCCGGTCAGCACATCGCCGGGACGAAAGGCATTGCTGGCGATGCTGTTTTCGACTGCAGGGATCAGCACGCGGATGCGCCGCCCCTTGGCGGCACCGGTTTCGGCCAGCATTTTCAGCAGACCCAGGGCGTTTGCCGCACCGCCCATGTCCTTTTTCATCAACCCCATCGAGGAAGGCGGCTTGATGTCCAGGCCACCGGTGTCGAAACAGACGCCCTTGCCGACGATGGTCAGCATTGGCCCGCTGTCGCCCAGCCGGATGTCGACAAGCCGCGGGTCGTCTTCGGCCGCGCGCCCCACGGCATGAATCATCGGCAGGTTCTCGGCCAGAAGTTCGCCGCCCCGGATCACTGTCGTGGTGGCGCCAATGCCGTCGGCAATCTGGCGGGCGCGGGCCTCCAGCTCGGCAGGCCCCATGTCATTGGCGGGCGTGTTGATCAGATCTCGGGTCAGAAACTCGGCGGCGGCGATCTTTTGAATCCTCTCGGCGTCAACGCCCTGAGGGGCCACCAGGCGCGGACCGTCGGTCGCTTGACCCTTGTAGCGCGTGAAACGGTATTGTCCCAGCAGCCAGGCCAGTGCGGCCTCGCCGGGGTCGAAACCCTCGGGCATCGCGGCGATCTGCCAGACATGTGCCGGCAGCTTGCAGGCGTGCGCAAAGGCGAAGCGCTCGCGATTGGCACGAGAAGGTTCTCCCAGACCAAACAATGCCCCGCGAATTCCCCCCGCGCCGTCCGGGATCAGACAGATCTGTCCGGTGCTGGCCTCGAACCCACAAGCCGTCGGCCAGGCGGTGTCACCGATTTCCTGTGGCAGGGAATCGCCCTTCCAGAGAGGCCAGACGGGCAGGGCATCATCCGAATGCGGCGCGAATGTGGGGGTCATGGCTGGATCCTTGGCTGTGGTGGCGCGCAGAGTACAGGCTGCACCGCTGCTCGCAAGCCCTGCGGCATCAGCCGCTGCCCGCACGATCCCAGATTGCGGTCAGCGAACGGTTGCCCACGCGCATCAGCCGCGCCTGCACGGCAGAGAGTGCCGCCAGATCGCCCCGTTCGATGCAGCTGCCCAGATCCATGGCCACCCCGGCCAGAGACAGCAGCCCGATCTGCCATGCCAGGCGGGACAGCCGGTCCGCCTGGGCAACCGCCTGCGCCATATCCTGCGCCGTCAGCGCCGCGTCGGTTGCCTGCAGCGCCACCGCCAGCTGTTCCAGCGCGATGCCGATCACGTTCTGCGCTGCGGATTCGCCCAGTTCACTGACGATGTCGCGCACCCGTCTTGCGTCGATCTTCACGGGCTCTGACATTGTCAGCGGCACGATCTGCGCCATCCTTTACCTCCTGGACATGCTCTGGGGCTGTTGAGGCACCATGGGGCCAAGCTGTGAACAAAGCTTTGAGGGACAGGACAGAAACCGCTCGAATTTTTATTAAACTTCCCATATCAAGCAGCGAAACTGCGCGAGGTAGCTATGCACAACGTACGTCCTTTGCCCCAATATCTGGTTGGACGCTTTCACGGTTGGAAAGCCACATCCTATTCCGAGAACAGCGCCTGGTACCGTCGTCTTGCCGATGACGGACAACGTCCGCGTGCCATGGTCATCTCCTGCTGCGATTCCCGTCTTCACGTGACCAGTATATTTGGCGCGGATTCGGGAGAGTTCTTCATTCACCGCAATATTGCCAACCTTGTCCCCCCGCATGCGCCCGACGGTCAGCAGCACGGGACATCGGCGGCGGTGGAATATGCCGTGACGGCCCTCAAGGTCGCGCATCTGATCGTGGTCGGACATACCAATTGTGGCGGAGTGGCCGGCTGTCATGCGATGTGTTCGGGACAGGCGCCTGAGCTGGAAGAGAAATCCAGCTTCGTCGGGCGCTGGATGGACATCCTGCGTCCGGGTTATGAACGTATCAAGGAACTGCCGCAGGACGAGCAGATCCATGCGCTTGAACGCGAGGCGGTGATGATCTCGATCGAGAACCTGATGAGTTTTCCTTTCGTGCAAAAGGCCGTGGAGGATGGCGAGATGTCGCTGCACGGGCTGGTTCACGATATTCGGGAAGGAATCCTGTGGCAGGCCGAGGACGCCGGACAACGCTGGACTGCGGTCTGACAGTTGAGGTCGGGCAGGTCGGCGCCTTGCGGCACGGTTCATCTGAAGACTTCAATTGATGGCTTCTGCCCGATCGTCCGGCGTGAACAGCGGGGCGCAGAAGCGTGCTTTGCGCTCACCAGCCTTTCAAAGTGCCGGCATTTTGGGCGGCTGCACGATCAGAGGCGCTCTCCTGTCGCATGTCTTCAGGTGCCGCGCGATCCTGACGCCATGAAATCAGACACTTTCTTGTGGGCCTGTCAGGGATACGCTAGACGTTTAGTGGAACCCCAAAAAGGCAACGAATGCTGATGAAAAGCATATTTTCCAAGAAAGAGATCGATCAGCTTTTTCGCCTTGATGATGCGAAACGCGTCAGATCTGGAAATATTCGCGGGCCTCTCTCCAAGTGGACGATTTCCGGCAATGTCTCTTGTGGGAGATACTCGAGCATTAACGGAGTATTCAATGCGAGGGGGCAGGTCCGGATCGGGAATTACTGCGCGTTCGGGCAGTTCGTGTCGCTGCTTTCGGGAAACCACCGTACTGACATGCCAAATCAGCAAATTTGGCTAAGCCAGAGGCACGGATTCAAATCTCCGCATGAATCGAAAGGTCCGATCGAGATTGGGCACAATGTCTGGATCGGAGACAAGGTCAATGTTCTTTCAGGCGTTCAGGTCGGCCATGGAAGCGTCATCGCTGCCGGGGCCACGGTAACAAGATCTGTTGGGCCTTTTGAAATCGTTGCAGGAACCCCGGCACGCGTTCTCAAGAAGCGTTTTACTGACAATGTGGTCGGTCAGCTGCTGGAAATTCAGTGGTGGAATTGGGACGAAGAGCGAATTTCCAGCAATCAGAAGTTCTTCGAAACCGAAATACCCTCGGACAAGGATATGGACCTGCTTTCGCTGATCGTTTGAGATGGCATGATCGTTGAGCACGAAGATCTCCGGCCCTCTGAAACCTGGACCGTTTGGAACTGGAGGGGCTTTGATGATGTGACCGCCCCCCGACGGCATCGATGTGCCAAGGTGGGTCTGGGATGATCCACATGAGCGGACGGCCATGTCGGAGGTTATTTCGGTCGGGCTCCGAGCAGATCGATGTTCGCCCGACCATACATCTGGCGCTTGAGGGTCTTGAGCCGATTGATCTGTCCCTCGGTCTGTCCGTTCGATCATGGTTCCCGCAGGGCTGCGGCGACCACAGCCTGATCTCGCCGAAGCCCGCGGGCGAAGGCATCGAGCAGGCTCTCCTCCGCCTCATCCAACCATATTTCCAACGCGTTTTCACGAGCATTGCGCACCATATCCGTGAACCGGTCCGTCAGCCGACGGGCTGTGGCAAGAGCCGGCAATACGGCCTCGATCGTTGAGACCTGGATGGCATCTGACCTGCAAAGGTGATTCCGGACCATGGTCAGCAGGCGGGCAATCCTGCGGGCGGGCGGCGACTTTGCCGTGCCCGATGGGACGGCCGCCGAGTGCAAGACCAAGGTGGCGGACCACCCCTTGTAGGCGGGAGGTGCGTCGCGCGTGCGCCCGGGTCACATCCGGTGGAAACCGCTCCGCGAATATCCTGGCAGGGCACCACAAAGCACGACAGCGAAAGCGGCGAACCAGCCAAACCAGTTTCACCTTCCGGCCATGCGCCGGAAGGTCGGCAGGGCGGTGCCGATACCTGCTGTGGATCTGACGCGAAATCGTGCCACACTGCGGACAGGCCGCTGCGGTTTTGGCGGAACGGGAGTGGACCCGGATTGTGTCCTCAATCAGTTCAACCTGTTCGCCCCCGAGACCTGCGGGCCGAAAATCCCCTCGAGAAAACCATGACATCATCGACAACCTCTTCCCAAGATTGTCAAAATATAGTGTCAGCATACCTGAACCACACCAAATCCGCATCAGACCCAGGGTAATCCCCCCGTTTTTACGGGGGCTTGGTCGTAGAATTTACGCGGCCATTCTCAGTTTCTGTGCGGGTGTCATCCCGCCGTTGCCCATGTTCGGGCGTTCATTGTTGTAGGACCAGAGCCATTCGGTGGCAATCTGCTGCACCTCGTCGATGCTTTCGAAGATGTGGAGGTCCAGCCATTCGTGCCGGACCGTCCGGTTGTAGCGCTCGACATAAGCGTTCTGCTGCGGTTTCCCCGGCTGTATGTGGGCCAAGGAGATGCCCTTGTTTTCGGCCCATTCCATGAGGGTGCCGCTGATGTATTCTGGGCCGTAGCACGTCGGGAAGAAGCGCTGTTTTAAGGTTATGGCCACGCGCGTAGCCCCCAAATAGCGCAGCGTGTGGCCATAACCGGTCTCAGGTCTCAACAGTGGTTTTGCAGAACCACACCGCTGAGGAGACCGGCTATGCCCGCCAACCATTCTACTGCTGCGACTGTGCTTGTCGCCATCGACATTTCCAAGCACCGCCACGAGGTCTTGATCGAGGTACCGGGCAAGAAGCGCCGTCGTCGCATGACGATCATGAACACGTTGGAAGACTTCCAGCGCTTGTCCGCGAGCCTGGCCAGCTACGGCCTGCCTGTGCGGGTCGGGTTCGAGGCGACCGGCAACTATCACAGGCCACTGGCACATCATCTCGGGCAGGCCGGGTTTGACTTGAAGCTCATCCCTTCTGTCGGGCTCGCCCGGACGCGCGAGGCCCTGCACAACAGTTGGGACAAGAACGACCCGAAGGATGCCCAGGTCATCCTGCACATGCTGGAGATTGGCGCCGTGCAGTTCTTTCATGATCCGCTGGTCGTCGGGACCGCCGACATCCAGGAATTGTCAAAGACGCACGAGATCGTTTCACGCTCGAAGACCGAGCTCTGGCACCGCATCCTGACCCATTACCTGCCGCTCTATTTCCCAGAGGCCGAACGGTTTCACCGAAGCTCACGAACCGATTGGTTCCTGGCCTTCCTCGAGAAGTATCCGACACCGACGATGATCACGGCCATGAGCCAGGAAACCTTCATCGCAGACGCTTGGCAGGTGGTGGGCAGGAAGGTCGCCAAGGAGCGCCTGCTTTCAGATATTTACGCTACGGCGGTCAACTCTGTTGGATTGCCCGTGGAACCGGATTCCGACGCCGTTCGCATGTTCCGCCTGGTCCTTTCCGAAGGTAGAAGCCTCGTCCGCCAGCGCAACGAGATCGAGGCCCGGGCGGTCGCGCTGCTCTCCGATCTGCCGGATTATCAGCTACTGACAACCATCCCCGGCATTGGTCCGATCAATGCCATGACCATCTTGGCCGAGGCCGGTGACCTACGCCGATTTCGGCATCATCGGCAGTTCCTGAAGTTCTGCGGCATGGATCTTGCCACCGTGCAGTCCGGCATGTTTCGCGGGCAGAGCCGGATCTCGAAGTACGGCAATGCCCGGCTGCGCCGCACGCTATGGATGGCCGGCCAGACGGCGGTCCAGACAAAGACCAACAGCTTTCGGGACAAGTTCGAACGCTACATCTCGAAAGACCGACACAACGCTCATCTGCGCCGCAAGGCCTACACCGCGATCGCGGCCAAGATGGCGCGCACCGTACACGCTGTGGTCAATCACGGCGAACCCTATCGCCCCTTCTTCGAGGGGGTGAGCCCAGGCGGAAGGACCTCTCTCTGACTGAGCCGTGGAGGCAGTCAATCTGACCTCGTAGATAATGTTCGGGCCTTCTGCTTGGGATTTGGGATCTCGTATTAAGGACGGTGAGGGCCGCCAGCGCGCGTACCCTGTGTTTGCTATGGATGAGATCATTTCTTGACGGCAGAGCCCGTCTGGGCAACCTTATCAGGGTATCCGGACAGCCGGATGCCACACGACCTGCTGACCTAAGCAGCCAGATTTTCCTGACATAGGACGTTGTCGACTCGTATGGTTCGAGGCGCACCACGCCATTCGATGATCTGGTTCAGCGCCCTGACGACGCGTTCCGCGGGTAGCGAGAAGTCGACCTCGATACCCAGCCCTTCACGGTTGAAGTCGTCCAGGACATTCAGCAGCCGGAACTGGCGTCCGTCCCCGAGGCGATCTGCCATGAAGGCCATGGACCAGACTTCGTTCGGCTGTTCTGGCACGGCCAACTCGTCGGGCTTCTCCCGTTTCAGCCGTTTGCGCGGCTTGATCCTGAGGTTCAGCTCCAGCTCGCGGTAGATCCGGTAGACCCGCTTGTGGTTCCAGCCATGGCCCTGGACATTGCGCAGGTAGAGAAAGCACAGGCCAAAGCCCCAGGTCTTCTTCGCCTTCGTCAGCCCAAGCAGCAGGTCGGCGATCTGCTCGTTCTCATCGTCCAGCTTCGGGCTGTATCGGTAGCAGGTCTCGCTGACATCAAATGCCCGGCACGCCAGTGCGATGCTGACGCCCTTCATCGCCACCGCTTTCACGGCCAACTCTCGGCGTTGAGCTGGCCGCTTCATTTTTTTCCGAGCGCCTCCTTCAGCAGGTCGTTTTGCATGCTGACATCAGCGAACATACGCTTCAGGCGGCGGTTCTCCTCGGCCATCGCCTTCATCTCGCTGATCAGGCTCGCATCCATACCGCCATATTTGGCCCGCCATTTGTAAAGCGTGGCACTGCTCATGCCATGTTCACGGCACAACTCGGCAGCAGGAACGCCGCCTTCCATCTGGCGCAGCACGCCCATGATCTGGGCTTCTGTGAAACGTGTCTTCTTCATCGGTATCTCCTCGTTCATCCTGCCGAGAAAATTCTACTTCCGCAGCCCCCTAAGATCGGGGGGGATTACCCACGGCATCACTGCCGAGCACCCGATGCAGCGAATTGAGATGGACGATTGGGAGATTGATGTCATGTCGCTCCTTGGTGAAAGTGGTGCGCTTGATCGTCTTTCCCCGGCAGAGCGCGCGCGCTTTGATGTCGGACGTCGATGGCTTTGCCTTGCGATCGATTGCGCCACACGATGCGTTGTCGGATTTCGCCTGACTGAAAAGCCCGAAACGACGAATGCGCTGGCGACACTGCGTCTGATCACCCAGGACAAGTCGCCTATTTCGCAAGCCGCGAATTGCGATTCGTCTTGGGATCAGTATGGAGGTATCGGCATTCTGGTCACCGATCAGGGGTCGACCTTTGTTGCGAACATGTTTCGGACGGCTGTCGCCGATGCGGGCGGTACCTATGAGGCGGCAACTGCCGGAGTGGCGAAGCTGCGCGCGCGCGTTGAACGTATGTTTAGAACATTGGGTCAGCAACTTGCCCCAATGCTGACCGGACGAACCTTCGGCAATCCGCAAGAGCGTGGCGATTACCCGTCGGAAGAACTCGCCGCGCTGACAGATGATGAACTGGCGCAAGTCATCACCCTCTTCATCGTCGATATCTACCATAACTCTCAGCATGCGGGGTTAGGCGGAGAAACCCCGGCAAATGCATGGAAACGGCTTGCTGCCGAGCAAGGCGTCACCCCGCCACCGGATTCCAACGGTCGGCGCGTGTTGTTTGGGCTTGAGCTCGAGCGAAAACTCGGCCGACATGGCGTTCGTGTTTTTGGCATCAACTACACCAACGCCAAGCTCCAGGAACTGCTCCTCCATGGCAGGCAGAGGGAGGTGAAGATCCGTGTTGATCCACACTCTCTGACATATGTTTCGGTTCTGATCGGCAAAGAATGGCATCCCGCTGAGGCTGTGAACCAAGGGGTGGAAGGGCTGTCTCTTGATGAGTGGCAGTCGATCGTTCGAAACCTTCGGACGGGTTTCAAGGATGATGCCAGGTTCTCGGTGCAGACCATTTGGGGCGCCCGTAAAAAGATCAAGGCTATTGATGCGCGCGCACGGGCGCTCAGACAAATTATGCCAAGTACGTGGACCACGGCTGATCTGGACCGTGCCGAGCGTCATTTGTTCATGGGCCTTAGAATTGGCCCGGAAGGAACATGTGCAAGTGGCACTGCACCCGTGGGCACAGGCGATCTTCTGGATGATGTAATTCATCCGCCAGAGCCGATCTCTCCGACTGACCAAGAGGATGACGCCGACACCCCTCCCGATACCGACACTCCGCCTCGCTGGAGGATCTCACGTGACTGACCCCGGTCCGGAAATTGGGCAGCGCATGCTGGCGCTCAGAGCGCATTTCGCGCATCACCCCGTTTATGAACAGCTCGAAGGGCAGTTTGAGCGCCTTCTCCGCAATCGACGCGTGGAGGTCGACAAGGGGGAGGTGCGCGAAGCGAGAGCGATCGCCCTGATTGGAGCTTCAGGCAGCGGAAAATCCACCGCCATTGATCGCCTTTTGACCAAGACATCCGGTTTGATCCTGCCCCAAGAGGGGCAGGATCATTGCGACGTTGTCAGCCTGATGGTTCCTTCACCCGCAACCCTGAAGTCCGTCGGGCGGTCTATCCTTGAAGCGCTTGGGCGCCCTCTGCGACGAGAACGAACCACCGATGCGATCTGGGAACTCGTGAGGGGGTTTCTCAAGGAGCGGAAAGTCCTGTTCCTGCATCTCGACGAAGCGCAGGACATTGCCAGGCACCAGACGCCGAAAGAAATGCAGTCGGTAATCAACACGCTGAAATCACTGATGCAGTCTCGGAGCTGGCCCGTCGGGCTCATTCTATCCGGCATGCCAGGATTGAAGGATCTTCTCAACTACGATCCGCAGTTGGCGAGACGGGTCTTCCCGCTGGAGCTTCCGCGCCTCAGCCCCTTGGGTGATATCGGCGAGGTTCGGGCTGTTGTCGGCTTCTATTCGGCAGAAGTGGGAATTCCCTGGGAGCCGGCAGCGACGGCAGCGGACGTTGCGGCGCGATTGATTCACGCCGCAGGCAGAGAATTTGGACTGCTGATCGAGATGACGATCGACGGCCTCGAGGAAGCGTTGCACTCGGGTGCTTCATCCCTTTCGGTCGAACATTTCGCTGCGGCCTTTTCTCGGCGCTCGGGATGCATCGCCGGGCTCAATCCCTTCATTGCCGATGAGTACGAGCGTATTGATGTCCGCAAGCTGCTTGGCCGGGAAGGTGAGGAATGATCCGCCTTGCGTTGACCCTGCCACTCTCGGCTTATGAATACCCGGTCGCCTATCTGTCGCGTTTGGCCCGTCGAAATCTGGCAGGGTCTGTTTCCCGGTTTGCCGAGGATGTTGGTATCGATCTTTCAGCAATGGCGCGCGGCGATGAGATATCGCTGAACCAGTTGCGATACATGGCAGGTCTGGAACCGGATGCCTTCCTGTTTACCACGATCAGGATCGCAAGCGCGACAAAATGCTTTGCGGGCAAGCAAGTGCTGCACCGGGAAACCCTGACGCGCAGAGATCTGTATGTCTGCCCTTGTTGCCTCAAGGAAAACCATGCGGGTCAGGATCCGAAATGGCGCCCGATCCACCGGCTACATTGGCAGCTTAAGCATGTTGCGGCCTGTGACCGGCATGCGGTCAGACTCATTGCCGTGCCGCAGAAGAATGATCCGGGGAGCTATCGCGATGTCACCGCAAGAATCAGCGCACATTGGGATGAGATAATCCGTCAGGCGAGCCGCGAGGAGGCCTGTCCTGCGAGCAGTCTGGAATCCTATCTTTCGGGTCGGCTCTATCGTCCCTTGGGGGACGACTGGGTCGACCAGATTGAAATTCCGACATTGTGCAAAGCCGCGGAACTCCTTGGAAGCCTCATTCAGCATGGCAAGCGAAGCCGCTTCCTTGCGCTGACAGATAAGCAGCAAAGACAGGCCGCTGAAGTTGGTTTCGACGTTTTTGCCAAAGGCCCTGACCGCCTGATCAGCACATTGGAGAAACTGCGTCGAAGCGACCCCGAGATGGTTGGAAACCAGCCACATCCACAGTTCGGAGAGTTTCAGAGGTTTCTTGCCAGTTCCAAGAAAAGCCTGAGCACAAATACCCTGCCGATCAGGCAGGTGGTCAGGGAGTATTTCGTCAGTAATTTCCCGTTCAAAGGTGGATCTGTTGTTCTGGGACAGGCGCTGCCGGAGCGAAAATTACATTCGCTGAATTCGGCCTGTATCCAAGTCAAAAGACGCCTTGAGTTTTTCAAGGATATGCTCGTCGCGGATGGGTTGGCAACGCAGGGCGCGGCTGGTCAGGTGGTTTTGACAGGTCCGCTGACCGTCGAAACTGTCGAGCGGTTGCGACACCAGAAGGACCGTCTGCTGTTTGAGAACGAAACGGCCAAACGGTTGGGTATCACGGTCGAATCGTTTCGGACACTCGTTGCTGCGGGGCTTCTGCGCCCGCGAACAGACCAAAGCCACAAGCAAAAGAAGACCTTCGACTTCTGGGTCGAAGATGTCGATGCCTTCAAGGAAGCACTTTGCGGCAACCTTCCGACGCTCGGCTCTTCCCTGAAGAATTCAGACTGGGAGCGGATCTCCAAGGTGCCGGTTCGAGCAAACTGCAACCTTGCGGAAATCCTTGAAATCATTGTGAAGGAGAAGATCAAGCCGAAAGGATTGCTGAACGGTAAATCCCGACTGGATCATCTGGTGATCTCTGTTTCCGAGCTTCGCGCTGCTCTGCCGAAAGCCGAGAACCCCGGCTTGCCCCGGATTCCTGCCTTCCGCCATCTCGGGATCTCGAACGCCACGCTGAACTGGCTTCTGGAGCAGGAATATCTTTCGTCTGTTCGTTGCTACAACAGCGACAGCCGGTTCGTCATTGAAATGGTGACCTGGAAATCAATGGCGGATTTCCAGGAGAGTTACGTCACGCTTGCTCACGTATCGCGTAAGACGGAACTCGTGCCCGGCGTGATCTACAATCGTTTGAAAAGCCGGGGAGTCACCCCCGTCGTTGACGAGAAGGGCCTCAGCAAATGCTACTGGCGGACCGATGTGCAAGACCCGCACCTCTACCTCCTGCCCGCGAAGCCAGGGCCCAGAACCGGAAAGCTATGGTCCCGGCTGTCGCCAGAGGAGCAAAAGACAGCCGAAACAGCCATTCTGGATATGACCCTTCTACGACCTGCATTGGGGCAGGTGGGCCTGTCTCGAAAGCTTCAACGCGAAGGTGTCGATATTTCAGACCAAGGTGTCCGATCGGTTCTTGTTCGGCACGACTTGGCAACCAAAGACAAACGGAAAAACAGGGCCAACTTGTCGTGACCGTTTCACGTAGTTGATCGGGTGGTCCAAATTACTGCCCTTGTCCTGTGGAAAGGGCGGACAGTCGCCATTGTGGCAAGAAATAGCGGCCAGCGATCCCTACTCGGTCAATTTGAGAAAACCGAAAACGCAGTTCTCAGAAATTCACCCACGGCCTCTGGCGACGCTTGGCGTTTTATCAAAACCATCGCGCTGGCCAGTTGCAAATCGACATAGATCGCTGCGGCGGGGTTAGACAAATCAGTCGATATCTCACCATTCTCTTTGGCGCGTGCGATCCAGTCTTCGTATATATCTAAAGTCTCTGCCCTGAGCATATCGATGGTATCTGCAGTCAACTCCCCCATTTGCCCCCGCGTCGCGGACATATCTTGCAACAGACACCCTTTTGGAGTGGGTGAATTCAGTTGGCTTGACCGCAAAAGGTCAATCAAGGCGTCCACGTTTTCTGAGAACCGACCACCAGATTGAAAAATCGCGTAAAGCGGTTCCAAGGTCTCATCGCGGTAACTTTTCAACACAGCCTGCCTTAGACCATCTTCGTTGCCAAACTCACGATACAAGCCAGGTTTCGACACCCCGGAGCGTTTGCAAATCTCGTTGATCGAGACATGCGTCGGCCCCTCGGCCCAATAGCTTTCTTTTGCAATTTCAATGAGATGATCGCGATTGAGCGTCTTGGGGCGGCCTCTGGGTGTGGGTTTTTTCTGTGTCTTCATATTTATGTACCGGTTGGTATTTTAATCTTTCCTTATATTTTCGTACCATGTAGTACGGATAAAATCAACACAGGATTACATGCCAGATTGGCAGGTTTTAGATGGAGAAGGTTATGACGAAAACTGTGCTTTTGACCGGAGTTTCCGGGTTTATTGGATTGCACTGCGCCAAAGTGTTGCTGAACCAAGGATACATTGTCCGTGGCTCGGTTCGCAGCAAAAGAAAAGAGCAGCAGGTCCGCGATACGCTGACGGCTGCCAATGTAGATGTCTCAAATCTGACGATTGTCGAGCTGGATCTGGCATCTGACAAAGGCTGGGACGAGGCCGCGGCGGGCGCGGACTATATCATGCACGTTGCCTCGCCCTTTGTCTCTGCTGCCCCCAAACACGAGGACGAAATCATTGTCCCGGCGGTTCAGGGGACATTGCGCGCCATGCGCGCCGCTAAAAATGCCGGTGTTAAGCGGGTCGTACTGACCAGTTCCGCAGGCGCAATGTTCAGCAAGCTAACAGGTGAAATTGGCCCAAAGGACTGGACCGATACCAACGCGCCTAAAATGAGCGCCTATCTCAAGAGCAAGACACTTGCCGAGCGCGCCGCTTGGGACTTCATGAAGAACGAAGCCGCCGGAACGGATCTGGAACTGACCGTCATTGCGCCGGGTGCGACCTTTGGGCCGCCTGTGGGTGACGATATCTCGGGCGAGGCCCTGTCCACAATTGACCGCATGCTTCGTGGGAAAATGCCAATGGTTCCGAAAGTTGCCATGCCCATGGGCGATGTGCGCGACGTTGCGGCGCTGCATGTCAAAGCGCTGGAAACACCCGAAGCGGCAGGCCAAAGGTTCCTTGTCGCTGACACGCCGGCCAGAAGCTTTCAAAGTGTTGCACAGATGTTGAAAGACGGAGGGTATAGTGGTCCCAGCACCCGTCTTGCCCCGAGTTTTCTTATGCGCATCATGGCGATCTTCGACAGCGAGGCCCGTGGTATGGTCGGTTGGCTTGGCCTGAATCTGAGCGGAGACAATTCTGCGACCCGCAGAACATTTGGCTGGACGCCAATGCCATTCAGAAAAACCCTGTCTGAAACGGCAGTCAAAATCTCGGCGTTGCAAACCTAAACCGATCAATCCGAACCTGATCAAAAAGAAATGTGAGGCGCGCCGAATTCACTGCGCGCCTCGGTTCAACAGGCCGCGTGCCTAAACGCTTCCCTATTTCCATTCTAAAAGGAACAACCATGTCCAGCTTTCGCGACAGAAAAAAATTCGCAACCGTCTTTGGCAGCCAGATGGCCTATATCGAAGAGGGTGAGGGAGATCCGATTGTCTTCCTGCACGGCAATCCGACATCGTCATATCTTTGGCGCAACATCATGCCGTATCTTGCAGGCAAAGGCCGCCTGATCGCACCCGATCTGATCGGGATGGGCGACAGTGACAAGCTCGAAAACAGCGGTCCTGACCGTTACACCTATGCCGAACAGCGCAAGTACCTGTTTGCGTTGCTCGAACAGTTGGGCGTGACTGAAAACGTGACTCTGGTGCTGCATGACTGGGGCTCGTCGCTTGGCTTTGATTGGGCCAGCAAGAATGAAGGGGCCGTGAAGGGCATCGCCTTTATGGAAGCGGCTGTTAAGGCATTGCAAAACTGGGATTCGTTCGACGACGAGGGCCGTGCGCTGTTTGAGGGCTTTCGGTCCCCGGCAGGCGAGCAAATGGTTCTGGAAAACAATATCTTTGTCGAAGGGTTCGTTCCCGCAGCCGTCATTCGCGACCTGAGCGAAGACGAAATGAATGAGTATCGTCGCCCGTTCCTGAATGCGGGAGAGGATCGTCGGCCCACGCTGACCTTCCCTCGCCAGATCCCGATCGCAGGTGACCCGCCAGAAGTTGCCGCGGTGGTTGACGCCTATTCCGAGTGGCTGGGAAAAACGGACATTCCCAAGCTGTTCGTGAATGCAGAGCCAGGTATCATCCTGACAGGAGAGCTTCGCGACTTTGCCCGGAGCCTGTCCAATGTCAGCGAAGTAACGGTTCCCGGTCTTCACTTCATTCAAGAAGATTCACCCGATGAAATTGGCACCGCCATTCGGGACTGGTTCGACACGCTATAGCCCGAACCAACGTGACGTAGTCATGGCGGAATGGCGCGAACAGCAAGCCATTCCGCCGTCCCCCCTCACATTTGAACGCAGCCAAAAGCCGCCCCCCTGCCGCTAATCTTCTGACGTTGTCGCCGTCCATCCCCAAATGCGGGTGGGCGGGATCGGTGCTTGGAACATATCAGAGATTTGTCCAAGCACTCATAGAAATCTGCGAACTCTCCACACCCGAAGGCGGCTGAAATGACTTCAACGCCTCCGGATATGTTTCAGCTTACAAGCTGGATGCTTCAGGACCGTCAACCGATATCAAGAGATCAGGCTTCGCTTACCCGCACGATATGTTTGCCCAGCATTTGCGATTTCGACACGGCGATCATCGCGTCCCGAACGGCGTCAAACTCGTAAATTTTGTCAACAGGCACCGATATTTTGCCTTGCTGATACAGGTCTGAAAGCTGTCTGTAGGCTGCGTTGAGTTCTTCAGCCGTGCTGTGTAACGGCAGGACACCCATGGCGCTGTACCCGCGGGCCGTCATATCACCGGCATCCAGCTTCGTCCACGCACCGCTGCCATAGCCAATCAACGCCAAACGGCCACCGATACCAATCGATTTGAGAGCATCCTCACCGGCTGCGCCACCGACCGGATCATAGATGACATCCACAGTTCCAACCAGGTCTGTCACCTGCTCTGAAATGGATCCAGCGCGGTAATCCACCACATGATCCGCCCCCAGCGACTTGCAAAAGGCAACCTTTTCCGGCCCACCTGCAACCGCCACAACAGTCGCGCCAAGCGCTTTGCCAAGCTGCACCGCAGTAGACCCGGTGCCCCCGGAGGCACCCAGAACCAACAGAGTTTCCCCAGCCAGAAGCTTAGCCCGCTGCACCATTCCAGTATGCGCAGTTAAATAGGCCACGACAAATCCGGCGGCTTGCTCGTCAGGCATTCCTTCGGGAACTTTGGTCATCAGCATCTTCGTTGACATATAGCAATATTCGGAAAACCCACCAGAGCCGCCCATAAACAGGGTAAGCCCCATGACCTTGTCGCCAACGGCAAATTCTACACCTTCGGCAACCTCTGTAACGATACCGACAACTTCCGATCCTGGGCTGACAGGCGGGGTTTGAACAAGGGGATATTCACCTTTGGTCATCAAGACATCCGGCATCCCCACCGCGGCGGCCAATACCTTTACTGTCACACAGTCGGCGGGTGGGGGTGCCAAATCGGGCGCATCAACACGTTCAAGGACTTGCTCGACTGGTCCGAAGGCTTCAGCTTTCCATGTTTGCATCGTTCTGTTTTCTTTCTGATTAGGGTGACATTTCCCCACTCTTCGAATGGAGACGAATCTGAATTTCGTACCTATCGGTATTAAATTAATTCGTCAAGGCGGCGATACACCGGCTCGCAAACCCAGCATCAATAGACAGGGGTTATCGCGGTATCTGGCTAAGGTCGCTCTTTTGCTTGGATCCTTGGCTTGGACACAGGGCTTCGAACAGTTGACCGGCAAATTGGATCTCCCCTTTCACGCTCGGTTGCTCGTGATGAACGTGGCCATGTATGATCGTTGGAATGGTTTAGGTTTCGCTGAGCGTCGCCCTTTTCGGACCGAAATGATCGGAAGCTTTGGCTGGGGCAGAGGCAAACGGCGAGTGAGCCGCCCTTACAAAGGTAGCGACAGTTGCACGGGTTTGAACAGCCGGTGGTATTTGGTCATGGCCTGAGCCCGCAGAACGACGATGTTGCGCAAATCAGGTTCGAGGATGAATGCGCCCTTTCCCGCCTTTTTTCAGCGGACGGCTTCGATCTCGGCCCGCCCGAGGGCCGAGTAGCGGTTCATGATGGCGATGCGGATCTGGATTTCGGCGGTCTGGCGGTCGGGGTCTCGTGACATGATCCGCTCGCCGAAGAGCTTCAGGCAGTTCATCAGAGCTTCGACCCGACTTCGGACGTGGTAGCCGGTCCACTTCTTCCAGAGCGTCCGGCCCAAACGCTGGGTTGCCCGCAGGATTTCGTTTCGTGCGATGGCAGCGGGACAGTCTTCTTTCCAGGCACGGCCATTGCGCCGGATTGGTATGACCGCGGCGGCACCTCGGCCGATGATCGCGCCATGGCATCGTCGTGTATCATAGGCACCGTCAGCGGTGACCGTGCCGATCGCCTCCTCCGGGGGGATCTGCGCCAGCAGGTCCGGCAGTAGTGGGCTGTCGCCTTGGCGGCTCGAGGTGAACTCGACCGCGCGCACATCCCGGTGCCCGCGTCCATGGCGATATGGACTTTCCTCCATTACCTTCGGCGGGATGGGCCATGCTTGCGGGCCTGCCACTCGCCATCGCCGCGAAACTTGATGCCGGTGCTGTCGACAAGCAGGTTCAGCGGCTGGCCAGATGTGCGATATGGGACCTGCACCGCGATCCGCGCCTGCCGCCGGCACAGCGTCGAATAATCCGGAACTGGCCAGTCGAGCCCCGCCATCTGGATCAGGCTTTCGACCAGCCCGACCGTCTGCCGAAGCGGAAGACCGAAGAGCACCTTCAAGGTCAGGCATGTCTGGATCGCAGCGTCCGAGAAGGTCTCGGGCCGTCCGCGCTTGCCGGTCTTGCCGCCATGCCAAACCATCTCGGGATCGAACCAGACCGACAACGAGCCGCGCTTGCGCAGCGCCGCGTTGTAGTCGGACCAGTTCGTCGTGCGGTAGCGGGTTGGGGAAGGCTTTGGCATGCCTTCGAGCTAACAGTCAGAACGCGCTCAGTGAATCCCCCTCACCGAGATGTGCAACAGCGCCCTTTTCAGATGAAACCAACATCAATTTCCTATCTGGGCAGATATTCGGATCGGATTAGAAGTTATATTTCACCACGTTTGGGCAATGATCAGAAGGCCAGTTTTCGAATGGTCCAGTAAACGCATATTCATATGCGTCCACGCTCTTTGTCAGGTCTGTGAATGATTGCGATACTATCTGGTAATCTATCGCTGCCTTGTCTTGCAGAGAGCATTTTGACACGCCTTCGTGGGACATGATCTTGAGCCCCAACTGTTCATTGAAGCCCAATGTGTTCATGGCTTCATCACCCCTTTGAGAAAGCCGGCGATTGAAGTCTCCGCCTATCAGGATAGGGATTCCCTTGTCGTTCTGGCTGGCGGCATAGGCCGTCAGATATGGGATCTGTTCGAATAGGGTAGAGCAAGCCTCCGCGTCGTCGCCCTCGCTGCACCCCGCTTTCAGATGCACGTTCAGGATCTCGACGGGCTGCGCGTTCAGCAACACTGTTGTGGTCAATCCGTGACGCAATGCCCCGAAAATACCAGTTCCGCCAATCGAACCGGCGCGGCTTGAACTGTGCGTGCATTCGGCTGCGTTTTGTGGCTTCGGCAGATCTGGTTGGCTCTGACAACGCCAGGTTCAGCTTTCGATGAGGCATCGAGCGGAGGACGTTTGTCATTCGATCTCTTGCGTTCTCATCCGGAGACAAACCAACCGACAAGATCCAACAGAAATTACGTCAGGCTTGCTGCCGCAAAGGTAAGAAATTGGCGGGAAAGGAAGACTTATCTGTCGTTTGACAAAGTCTGTAAAACGACAAGCTGCTTTGCCTTCCAGACGACGTGATATCAGTTACTTATGCAGTTTCCCGTCAATGAACCTTTCCCTTTTCGCCAAGGTAATATTCTTCGTCGTAATCGCGGAGGTGATCCATCGGTGGTTGATGGATGCGCCGGCGGGCCAAGCCATCGGGGATATCTTCATGCTGCGCCAGATGACGACACCGACGACACCGATGGTATCGTGCAGGTTGTCTCCAGTCTAAAATAGGGCCTGATCGCTTAAACTGATTTCAGTTCGTCAAAGCTCGCTATTGCTGCACTCAGATTGTCGATGATCTCGGCCAAAAGGATATCAGGTTCTGGCAGTGAATCGAGGTCGGTCATTGAGCTATCCTTGAGCCAGAAGACATCAAGACTTGCTTTGTCACGGGCGAGCAGTTCTTCGCGCTCAAATGCCCGCCACCGCCCGTCCGATTTTTCTTCGGACCAGGTTGCTACGCGTTCATGACGGTTTGAGGGGTTGTAGCAGGCGATAAAGTCCTGAAGATGAGCATATGTCATCGGTTTTTGCTTCAGCGTGTGATGCACGTTCGTCCGATAGTCATAGAACCAAACTTTTGACGTCTGCGCTTCGGGGCTCGCGGGTCTGTTATCAAAGAAAATCACGTTCGCCTTGACGCCTTGAGCATAGAAGATGCCAGTCGGTAGGCGAAGAATCGTATGAAGATCAGTATTTTGCAGTAGCTTTCGACGGATTGTTTCGCCGGCACCACCTTCAAATAGCACGTTGTCAGGTACAACCACAGCTGCCCGCCCGGTGGTCTTAAGCATAGTTCGGATATGTTGAACGAAGTTGAGCTGCTTGTTCGAGGTCGTCGCCCAGAAATCCTGGCGGTTGTAGGTCAGGTCGTCACTCTCTTGCTCACCTTCTGCGTTCGTGAAGGTCATTGAGCTCTTCTTGCCGAAAGGCGGGTTGGCGAGAACATAGTCGTAGGTGTCTGACGGGGGCGAGATCAGCGCATCTGCTGGTGAAACACTTGGTTCGCCGCCCATCTCGCCGATTCCATGCAGAAACATGTTCATCAAGCAAAGACGCCGTGTGCCTGCCACGATCTCGTTGCCGTGGAAGGTGCCGTTTTTCAAGAATGCTTTCTGTTCACGGTCGAGTGCAAAATTCTTCTGATCAGTCAGAAAATCATGTGCTGCCAGAAAGAAACCGCCCGTACCGCAGGCTGGATCCGCTATAGTCTTTCCCGGTTCCGGACGAATACACTCCACCATTGTGCGGATGAGTGCACGCGGAGTGAAATACTGGCCTGCGCCCGATTTCGTATCCTCGGCATTTCGCTCCAGCAGTCCTTCATAAATGTCACCTTTGACGTCTGCTCCCAGCGTCACCCATTTGGTGCCGTCCACCATGGCGATCAGGCGAAACAGCTTGGCCGGATCGGTAATTTTGTTCTGCGACTTGGTGAAAATCTGACCAAGCATACCTTTGTGTTGGCCGAGTTCGCGCAAGATCTTGATATAATGCGCTTCAAGCTCTGCTCCGCGTAGGGCGGTAAGACTCTCCCAATTATATTCAGCTGGTACGCCCACATCGCGGTTATAGGGCGGCTTGGCGTATTCGTCGGCCATCTTGAGAAAGATGAGGTAGGTCAGCTGCTCCAGATAATCACCATAGCCAACGCCGTCGTCACGCAGCGTTGTACAGAAACTCCAGACCTTGTTGACGATGGGGGCAGTGGTCATTCTTCCTTCCCCGAGTTCGCTAAAACGCCTGTTTGATCAAGCTGCGCGGATTTCCCCATAGCACTTTCGACGAGCCTGAGAAGTTCAGCCTTTCGGTGAGCGTAGAAAGCATGGAAATCGTTGGCACGAAGCAGGTCGGCAGGGATACGGTGTGTCGTCAGGATGTCGTTCATTGCTTCATCGTCTAACGCGACTTGCGTATGCTTTTGGAGCGCGGCGAGGTACTCGGATGGCGCTTTGCGCCCGATCATGCGGTTAGCCTTGTATGAAATGGGCGTCTTGTTGACGATAGCATTGTATATGTTCGCCTTGATCCCGTTGTCCTCGCACCAAGCCCTTGGAAAGATGTGGTGAATGTCCAGCGCGGTATCTTCGTCAGCCAATTCCTTGATCGTTGCTTTCCAGAAGAAATCGCGGGCGCCCTCGCGGAGGACAAGAATATTCAGGCCCTTGTATGCGGCGCTGTTGCGCGAGCGAAGGGTGTCAAGGCGGCTTTCTTGGAATGCGGCTTCACTGATTGTTCGTGGAAGGCTTCCGTTCCGTTCATTGCTTTCGTTATCGGGGTCACTCAAGAGCCAAGGCATCAGATCTTCAAAATCGTTTGCGATACGCGTTTCGACCGCCCCACCATAGAGTTCACCCAAAACACCGCACCAGAACCAGCGGGACAGGCGATCATGCACCTTGGGTTCGAGCCACCGCTCCTTGATCTGCGACAGAACGGCGGCAAGCGGCACAAGTTGCGTGCGATAAGGCAACTCGCGTCCGTCAAAGAAGCATTCCTTGCGCATGAACTTCGCTGCCAGCATAAAGCCCTCCTCCACGAGAGGGGCCCACTTTTCGTAGTCTTGGAGTGTCAATGAAAGCACGGTGGCACGCTTGGCGCTGACCGCAGAGATCATCTTCCCTTTCTTGTCAGCCTGGATATCAGCTTGGCGCTTCTCCCAGCTTTGTAGGATCGAGATCGCCTGCAGAAAATCTGCAGGTTCGGTTCCCCGCAGGATAGGTTCCTGGCTGAGACGGTGGTAGCGCCCTTCGACACTCCGCAACGTGCTGCCATACCAGTCGTCACGCAGGTTGAAACCATCAGCGGCGAATGTCGCGGTCATCAACTCGAATACTGACAGGGGCACGCCGCCCGTGTTCACCTTTTCGAACACAAGGCAAACGGCCTCCTTCGAAGTTGCCTTGCCAAGTGTGATCGCGGGAAGCTGGTAGCTTCGGAATGCCGTAAGCACATTTTTCCGGAAGGCCATGAATTTGCCGAATTTTTCGGGGGCGTACTCATGCAGGTCTTCTTCCCAAGCATCAGAACTCAGGATTTGCGAACAGGGGAAAAAGAAATTCTTGATCTCCAGTTCGCGGGTCGACAGGTCGAGAACAACATCACGATCGAAATTCGTCTTGATCTTCCGGTCGTCGGGCACAGAGATGAACGCCTCTTCCAGCCGGTCATCCTCCAAGGCGATATCAATATCGATGTAGTAATGGCGGCTGATCGCCTTGCCCTTTTCATTGAAGGTCTTGACGGGCTTGTCGAGTGCGAGGACCTGAGTCAATGATGTCAGGCGCTGCTGGCCGTCGAGGATCAGTTTTTCCGGCTCGGGCACCGGCCCGTTGAAGTCGACGTTCTCGACCGGACGGACCTGAAATCGCACATCTCCGCCCGTATCGAGCATCATGACAGCGCCCACGGGAAAGGAGCGGGCAATGCTGACCAAAAGGGATTTGACATGTTCATCGTCCCAAACCCAGCCTCGCTGAAAATCAGGGAGTTGGATCACGCCGCTTGTCACATCGGACAGAACTTGGGGAAGAGGGAGTTTGGTGCTGTCGAAGGTGCTCATCTCAATCCTTGTGTATTACGAGCTCGTCGCTCTCCCGGGCAAGTTCCCAGAATTCAACATTGTGAGGGATCATGTGGGCTTGCGTCCGGCGAAAATAGCCCAATAATGTTTCCCCGCGCCCTGGCCTCAGGCTCTGTTCAACGAAGAATATCCTTCGGTACTCAGGAGGAGCCATGTGAAAATAGAACATGGCCTCTGCCCAGTTCTTCATTTTGGCGCTTGGTACGTTGCCACTTGCTGTCCACGTCTGTGATTTGCACTCAACGATGATCTTCGGTGTCTCTGACCCCAGGTCAAAGGCATGATCCTTCTTGAGACTGTGCAAGCCACAGGGGACCCGGTGATTCAACTCCAGCGACAGACCTTGAGCGGCAAGAATTTTTTGGGCGCGCAGTTCGAATGCGCGGCCGACATGGGAGTTGCTGATCGAGCCGTCTCGCTGAAAATTGTTCATGCGCGGACCTTCCGTCTCTTCGACTTCGGGGCCTTGGCGCGCTCGGCCTTGATCCGTTCCAGCAGGACAGAGGCAGGTTCGTCCTCGGGGTCTTGGGGGACGAGACGGCCGGAGAAGGCTTTTTTCAGGATGGATTGGCGCAGAGCGTCGGCGCGGGTGAGGGCGGCGTCGATCTCGGCTTCGAGCGCATCGGCGGCTTCGAGACGCGCGTCGAGGATGCGGGTGATTTCGGCTTGTTCGGCGAGGCAGGGCAAGGGAAGTGTGAAGCCAGAAACGTGGTCTTGATTGATCTTGTAGATGCCAGCAGTTGTGCGCGCGGCCTCTTCGATTTGGCTGCGCACCGTCCAAGAGTTCCAGGCAAGCAAGAAGAAGTCGGGACGCACGGCAGAGGTGTCGAGCCGCACACGGATCATAGTATCCGGGAAGGCAACCGGCATGGGCTTTTCCATGACACGTCCGCCAATCCCGACCAGCTTCTTACTACCGTTACCACGGGCTAGGAAGATGTCCTCGTGTTCTACGAGGAACGGGCGGGCTTCATCTTCGGTCCAGTTGCCCTCCTTATTTTCAGAGAGAGCAATCTTGCCATTCTTTAAAGCAGTAAGGCGCAAGACCGGAAATCCACCAGCCTTGTCCTTGACTGAGCGCCCGTTGATCAATGGCGCTCTTAGAGTTGCTTCAACTCGGACGGTTGGCCAAAGTGATGAATTTTCCTGCGCTTGGAATTCGAATTCGGCTTGCCGCTTCGGCTTCGTGGGCTTCTTGCCCTTCTCGGCACCAGCGCGCCACTTGGCGAGGGCCTCTTGCCAAGTGTCCAGGGCGGCCTTGTAGCGGGTCTCGCGTTCCTTTTTGATGCGGGCGAGGAGGGTTTCGGGGCTTTCCAGCTTGTCCGCGTTCTGCGCGCGCCAATCGGCGGTGAGGCGGCCCTCAAAAGCGGATTTCAGCAGGGACTGGCGGTAGAGGCCGAGGGCGGTGCGCGCCGTTTGCAGGCTCTCGACCCCCTTGTCGATCTCGTCGAACATCGCCTCGATCTTCTCCACGATGCGGCGTTGTTCGTTCAGGGGAGGCAAGGGAATAGGCCATTCCTTGAGTAAACCCAGAGAGATATTTGGCTGCGCTCCACCTTTTCCTTCTTTAATCAAAGCGGCCTTCTCCGAGCGTAGAAAATGGTAAAGGAACTCGGATGACGCGACGCCATCTATTGGCTGAGCTACCGCGCAAGCCTGATTGGTCGAAGCCTCAATTCCCCAGATCGAGACTTTGCCAATGGTTGCACCGTACATCGCGATCCCGACCGAACCCTTGGCGAAAATTTTCGCGCTGCTGTTCTTTAGGCCAAGCTCTGAGAGTGACTCTTCTGTTTCGCGGATATACTTGCCAGTAAGCTCCCCGGTTTTGACCCATGGAATGCCGCCACCGAAGTAGTCGGATCGTTTTCGGCTTGGGGTGCCGCCTGACGACCACTCGGCTATTTCCTTCAAAGTCGTTGAGACCCATCCGCTCGGCAAATCCGTCATGCCGAAAGCGCCTCATTCATCTCGGTCATGACCTCGTCCATCCCATCGCCAAAGAGCGCGTACATCTGCCCCATTCCGCCCTTGCCGTCAAAGGGGGCCATCTCCAGATCGTCGCGCTCGATGGTGAAGGAGGTGGCGAGGTGGTCGCGGATCATGCGCAGCCACTCCATCTGCTCCTCGGTAAATTTCTGACCTGCGCCCGAGTGACGTTTCAGCACCCAGTTCTGGAAGTTGCGCCGCACCCGCTCGGAATGGCGGGTCAGCGTTTCGTCCAGCCCTGTGACCCTGCGGATCAGCGCCACCAGCGCGGTCAGGTCGCTGGCGGGGTTGCCACCCTTGTAGTCATCAAGATGCGCATAGGCGCGCCAGACGGTGAGCGGTGCCAGGCGGGGGCGATCCTCGGTCAGTTTCTTCAACACGTCCTTGATCATGGCAAAGGTGACCTCGGAGCGACGGGCGGGGGTGTTGAAGTAGATCTGTAGCGCCTCGATCTGATCGCGGTTCTCGGTCAGGTATTCCTCGAACTCCTGCGCGATCTGCCTGGCGTTCTCGGCCACGTCGCCCGCCCATTCGGCGCGCAAGAGCGTGTCGAGGTTGTCATGGTCGATGGTCTGTTCGTTGTCGCGGCGGATCGTGTCCATCAGGGTGATCAGCGGGCCGGTGAAGACGTTGGCGGCCTGCTTGATCCGTTCCTCGCGCGCGGCGTTCATGGCGGCATCGTCCGGCTCGGGGTGACCCGCGGCCTTGGCGTCGGCCTCGACCTTGTCAGGGTCGATGGCGTCGAAGAGGTCGCGGACGATGGCGGTGAGGGATGTTCCGGCCTCGGTTGCGATCTTCTCCTGGTCCTCGGCACCCAGCTTGTTGTCGAGCCGCGAGAGGCGTGCGGCGAGCGAGCTGACGGTTTCCTCGGACCGGTCGCCCATCATCAGCCCCATGGCGAGATCCTTGAAGGGGATCGAGGGCTTGGTGTCGAGCGGCTGACTGGCGGTCTTGAGTGACTTGGTGACACCGACGGCATCGACGATGACGTAATGGGTCTTTGCCTGGGCTGAGGGGGAGACCTTTTTCAGGTCATCGGGTTTCAGAACACGGGTGCCGCGGCCCTTCATCTGTTCGAAGTAGTTCTTGGACTTCACGTCGCGCATGAAGATCAGACATTCGAGCGGTTTGACGTCGGTGCCGGTGGCGATCATGTCCACGGTCACGGCGATGCGCGGGTAATACTCGTTGCGAAAGGCGGAGAGCGAGGATTTGGGGTTTTTCGCGCCGTTGGTGATCTTGCGACAGAAGTCGTTGCCTTCGCCGAATTCCTGCCGGACCGTCTGGATGATGTCGTCGGCGTGGCTGTCGGTCTTGGCGAAGATCAGGGTTTTCGGCAGTTCCTTGCGACCGGGGAAGATCTCGGGCCACTTTTCGTGGAAGGTGCGGATGACGGTGCGGATCTGGTCCGGGTTGACCACGGATCGGTCAAGTTGGGTCGCGGCGTAGGCCTGCTCGTCGTCTTGTGTTTCCCATCTGCGCGCGCGGGTGTCGCGTTCTCGTTTCTCGACAAGTTGCTCGGCCTTGAGCGTCTCGCCACCTTGAGTGATTTGAGTCTCGATCAGGTAGATTTCGTTGCCGACGTTGACCTTGTCGGCGACCGCCTTCTCATGCGTGTATTCGCTGACCACATTTTTCTGAAAGAAGCCGTAGGTGCGGTTGTCGGGCGTGGCGGTCAAACCGATCAGGTAGGCGTCGAAGTATTCGATGACTTGACGCCAGAGATTGTAAATCGACCGGTGGCATTCGTCGATGACAACGACGTCAAAGTATTCCGGCGGCAGCTTTGGGTTGTAGACGACCGGCAGCGGCTCCTTGCGGCGCCATTTCCGTTCAGCCGGGTTTTCTTCTTCTGCGCCTTCGTTCAGTTCCTCGCCCTTGAGTGTGGCGTACATGCGCTGGATCGTCGAAATGACGACCTGGCTGTCGTTCGCGATGGAGGGCGAGGTGAGGCGCTGGACGTTGTAGAGTTCGGTGAACTTGCGGTTGTCGTCGTTCGGGATGAAGGCCATGAATTCCTGTTCGGCCTGCTCGCCAAGGTTTTTGGTGTCGACGAGGAACAGGATGCGGCGTGCGCCGGCATGTTTGAGCAGGCGGTAGACTTGCGTGATAGCCGTGAAGGTCTTGCCGGACCCGGTCGCCATCTGGACTAGGGCACGTGGCTTGTCGGCCTTGAGCGAGGTTTCGAGGTTTGTGATCGCCGTGATCTGGCAGTCGCGGAGGCCGTCCGGGTTCAGCTCTGGCAGCGCGGCAATGCCGGTACGGAATGATTGTGCGGCCTGTGCCCACGCCTTGAGGGTTTCCGGGCGGTGAAAGGTGAACACTTCGCGCGAGCGAGGATTGGGGTCACGCCCGTTTGTGAAGCGGGTGACTAGACCGGTGCTCTCATAGAGAAACGGAAGCGGTTCAGCGTTGGAGACCCACTTTAGTTTGGCGTTCGCGTAACCCTCGGATTGTTCCTCGACGGAGGTCAGCCTCACACCCCAGTTGTCGGGCTTGGCTTCGACCACGCCGACCGCCTGCCTGTCGGCGAAGAGGACGTAGTCGGCGGGTCCGATGTCTGTTTGATATTCACGGACTGCGATGCCTTCGCCCGCAGTGAAATCAATTTCAGACTTGTTTTGGACAATCCAGCCTGACGCTCTTAGCCGTTGATCAATTCTGTCACGAGCCTGTTGTTCGGGATTTTGATTGCGCAAGGACGACATCACAAGCCTATACAAATTTGCCCGCATGTTGCGTCATGTCTAATATGATCGCAATATGGGTCCCGCTTGGTTCACTATCGCATGTGTTGCAACGCTGTGGAGCCACGATGCGGGATGTTCACCGTCAGGATCTTCTGGTGGCGGGTCAGCATGCTGAAGTTGGACACCGGCCAGTCCAAGCTGTTCAGCTTCACCAGGTTCTCGACAAACCCGGCTATCTGCTGAAGCGCGATGCCGAATAAGACCTCAATTGAAAAGCACGTGCGGTTTGCGGCATCACCGTAGGTCTGTCGGCACGACCTCCCAAGCCGTCTCGGAGGCAAACCAGATCGTCAATGAGCTCCGATGCTTGATCGCTTTATTGTAGGCTGGTCTGTACCCGATCTTGTAGGTCGGTGCTGCTCATGTTGCCCAGTTACCACGTCAAGTTTATTGGATGAATTCCTGCAGGGATTTGCACAGCATAGCCGCTGTGCGGCCCCGAGCGACGCAAGGGCGTGGCAACCTCGAAAGCCTATGCGCCGAGTTTTTCCGCCTTCCGTCGAAGTAAAAGCTGAGTTTACGTGGCTGATCAGGCGATTTGCTTGAGCCTCCTTGAAACTGTATCCGCTGAAATACCCAGAATTCTGGCTGTTTTTCGGGTGTTCCGCTGGCCGGGTCCCGAGTAGGTCGTGAGCACCTGGCGGTTCGAGATGTTGCGGCAGTGGTTTCCCCGAGGCAGCTTCCCGAAGACCGGCTCAACGATGCCTGTGACAAACGAGCGATGTTTGTGGAAGAGGGCCGCGAGTTTGCGGATCGTCATGCCAGCTGCAAATTGCTCAACGATGAGAGCGTCAGGCTTCAAGCCCTCCTTCTTTGCCAGATGGTAGGCATTGCGGGGATCCTTCGCCAGTAGATCTGACATGCATCTGGCGCGGCTGTCACTTTGATACTTCTTTCCATCAGGAAGCCGCATTTCCTCGGCGATTTTCGGTCGGGTTGGATAGAGCGGATGTGGCAGGAAATGATACATGCTCGGATTGCTGCGACAATACGCAGTGAAGATCTCGCCAGATGGGGGAATTCCTACCATTTTCCTCGCCAGATTCTCTTGGGTCACGGCAGATCCAAATCGGACAACTATATGAAATTAGTTAATTAATTTGTTGTGTGAATGATTCCCTGATGCTACCTTCAAATTACTAAATGCTGTCCGCTACACCAGATGTTGGGGGTTCTAATGCAATTGGACATAGAACGGCATGATCACGTCAAGCGTAGACTTCGTGCGTTACGCGTCACTTTTGTCGATATCGCCGCCGAACTGGGGTGCAGGCCGAGCTTGGTCACAATGGTCAGCCAAGGACATCGGCGATCCGAACGGATCGAACAAGCTATTGCGGGCCATCTGAAACTATCTCCGAGCGAGATCTGGCCTGACCGCTATCCTACAGAGAAGAAAGGAGTATCCCCATGACCGTTTAAAAGAACGACCCCGAAAGCTTGCGCTCCCGAGGTCGGATTACGATTGGTTCTCGTTATTCGATCCTCATGCGACAGCTTCAAAAAGTCAAGGCAGAGCACCGCTTTGAGTGGTGTCTGATCCCTGTTTTCTGTCAAAGGAGGCACGCCCTTGGGCGATCGGTCATGAACGGCCGGTCGTCGGGCTGACACATCATGATCAACAAAGAAATCGACGTTTACCAACCGCCATCACGCAGCCTCGCTTCGCGAATTCCGTCGGCAAGGTCACGTGGAAGCAGTCGAGGGCTGATTACAGCTCACCTCCCGGCAGATTCCGGGCCGCGGTATTTCTGGTATGAGAGCAAGCTGGAGCAGAAGGTATTCTACTTGCTCGCTGGACGCCGCGATGTCTTCAATATCCACGAGCAATCGGCCCCCATTTCCTATCGCAATCGCCGCGGCCGCCCCCAAGCTCACTATCCCGACTTTCTGTTGACGAAGCGATGCGGGACCAGGTTGGCGATAGCGGTCAAACCTCACGGACTCGTCGAAAGTACCGGTTTTCGTGACGAACTTGCTCTCGTTCGCAAGAATATGCCGCTCAGCTATGCGAAGGATCTCGTTCTCATCACCGAGAAGAGCTTTGCTCCCTGCGAGGCGCGAAATGCCGAACGGTTTCATGAATTCCGCCGCCATGCGGATCCTGACGCCGACGCGCTGATCCTGGACCTGCTGGCAAACTTGAAGATGGACACCACTATTGCTTCCCTGGTCGCGGCCAGTGGGCTGGAAGGGCGCGGTTTCCGTGCGGTGTTCCGCGCGATTTACAATGGGCTGGCAAGTACGATCAGGAAGGTAGACATCCGCCCGTCGACGGTCATCCGCACGGAGGTCAGCAAATGACTATGCGTTTTCGCCTTTCTCCGACCGATTGCGTCTCCATCTCAGGCATTGAGCACAGAGTGCGGTCTCAGTGCTCATCAGGCATCATTTTGGAACGCGTTGAAGATCCCGGCATCAACCGATCATATACACATGACGAATTCATGGACCTCCTCGCCGCGCCAGATGTGTCACTTCGGCGCGGAGAATTCAGCGCAACTTCGGCCGCACGTCGCTTGCGCTGTGACACCAAATATCTTTCGTCTCTATCGACGCAGGACAGCGATCAGGTTCTGTGGCGGGCGGCTTGGGTAGAAACCTTTCTGCAGGCCGAGCGGCAGGGTGAAGTGAAGCGGACGGAAAGATCTGTAAGTCAGATCCTTCCAGCCCTGACCGAGCAGATCAACGATGCTGAGTACCGCCGACAGTATTCTGGGAAATGGCGGCGGGCAGGGTTCGAACTGAAATCGCGGCAGGCACCTTGCCCGAAATCACTACTCTCTTGGGTTCGGCAGTACGAGGAACACGGCGCAACGCCATTGGCACTGATGCGTAAACTGCGCTCACCGTCGAGTTTTCACGTTCATTTCCGGCAGGAGGAGAAAGAGCTCCTTGCAGAATGCGTTGCAAATTATCTGGATCGCGGGCGGCCAACAAAGACGAAGATAGCAGATGACACGCGTCGGACGTTCACAGAACGTAATGCTGAAAGGGCGCTGCACGGCACTCAGCCACTTAGAATACCTTCAACTCGGACCGTCGAGAGGCGCATTGGACAGCTGGATCCTTTCGAGACCGCGGTGCAGCGTCATGGCCTCGAATACGCAAAACGCAAGTTCAGCTTCTATGAAGACGGCATCACTGCCGAGCACCCGATGCAGCGAATTGAGATGGACGATTGGGAGATTGATGTCATGTCGCTCCTTGGTGAAAGTGGTGCGCTTGATCGTCTTTCCCCGGCAGAGCGCGCGCGCTTTGATGTCGGACGTCGATGGCTTTGCCTTGCGATCGATTGCGCCACACGATGCGTTGTCGGATTTCGCCTGACTGAAAAGCCCGAAACGACGAATGCGCTGGCGACACTGCGTCTGATCACCCAGGACAAGTCGCCTATTTCGCAAGCCGCGAATTGCGATTCGTCTTGGGATCAGTATGGAGGTATCGGCATTCTGGTCACCGATCAGGGGTCGACCTTTGTTGCGAACATGTTTCGGACGGCTGTTGCCGATGCGGGCGGTACCTATGAGGCGGCATCTGCCGGAGTGGCGAAGCTGCGAGCGCGCGTCGAACGTATGTTTAGAACGTTGGGTCAGCAACTTGCCCCAATGCTGACCGGACGAACCTTCGGCAATCCGCAAGAGCGTGGCGATTACCCGTCGGAAGAACTCGCAGCGCTGACAGATGATGAACTGGCGCAAGTCATCACCCTCTTCATCGTCGATATCTACCATAACTCTCAGCATGCGGGATTGGGAGGAGAAACCCCGGCAAATGCATGGAAACGGCTTGCTGCCGAGCAAGGCGTCACCCCACCACCGGATTCCAACGGTCGGCGCGTGTTGTTTGGACTTGAGCTCGAGCGAAAGCTCGGCCGACATGGTGTTTGTGTTTTTGGCATCAACTACACCAACGCCAAGCTCCAGGAAATGCTCCTCCATGGCAGGCAGAGGGAGGTGAAGATCCGTGTTGATCCACACTCTCTGACATATGTTTCGGTTCTGATCGGCAAAGAATGGCATCCCGCTGAGGCTGTGAACCAAGGGGTGGAAGGGCTGTCTCTTGATGAGTGGCAGTCGATCGTTCGAAACCTTCGGACAGGTTTCAAGGATGATGCCAGATTCTCGGTGCAGACCATTTGGAGCGCCCGTAAAAAGATCAAGACTATTGATGCGCGCGCACGGGCGCTCAGACAAATTATGCCAAGCCAGTGGACCACGGCTGATCTGGAACGTGCCGAGCGTCATTTGTTCATGGGCCTCAGAATTGGCCCGGAAGGAACATGTGCAAGTGGCACTGCACCCGTGGGCACTGGTGATCTTCTGGATGATGTAATTCATCCGCCAGAGCCGATCTCTCCGACTGACCATGGGGATGACGCCGACACCCCTCCCGATGCCGACACTCCGCCTCGCTGGAGGATCTCACGTGACTGACCCCGGCCCGGAAATTGCGCAGCGTATGCTGGCGCTCAGAGCGCATTTCGCGCATCACCCCGTTTATGAACAGCTCGAAGGGCAGTTTGAGCGCCTTCTCAGCAATCGACGCGTCGAGGTCGACAAGGGGGAGGTGCGCGAAGCGCGTGCGATCGCCTTGATTGGAGCTTCAGGCAGCGGAAAATCCACCGCCATTGATCGCCTTTTGACCAAGACATCCGGTTTGATCCTGCCCCAAGAGGGGCAGGATCATTGCGACGTTGTCAGCCTGATGGTTCCTTCACCCGCAACCCTGAAGTCCGTCGGGCGGTCTATCCTGGAAGCGCTTGGGCGTCCTCTGCGACGAGAACGAACCACCGATGCGATCTGGGAACTCGTGAGGGGGTTTCTCAAGGAGCGGAAAGTCCTGTTCCTGCATCTCGACGAAGCGCAGGACATTGCCAGGCACCAGACGCCGAAAGAAATGCAGTCGGTGATCAATACGTTGAAATCATTGATGCAGTCTCGGAGCTGGCCCGTCGGGCTCATTCTATCCGGCATGCCAGGATTGAAGGATCTTCTCAACTACGACCCGCAGTTGGCAAGACGGGTCTTCCCGCTGGAGCTTCCGCGCCTCAGCCCCTTGGGTGATATCGGCGAGGTTCGGGCTGTTGTCGGCTTCTATTCGGCAGAAGTGGGAATTCCCTGGGAGCCGGAAGCGACGGCAGCGGACGTCGCGGCGCGATTGATCCACGCCGCAGACAGAGAATTTGGACTGCTGATCGAGATGACGATCGACGGCCTCGAGGAAGCGTTGCACTCGGGTGCTTCATCCCTTTCGGTCGAACATTTCGCTGCGGCCTTTTCTCGACGCTCGGGATGCATCGCCGGGCTCAATCCCTTCATTGCCGATGAGTACGAGCGTATTGATGTCCGCAAGCTGCTTGGCCGGGAAGGTGAGGAATGATCCGCCTTGCGTTGACCCTGCCACTCTCGGCATATGAATATCCGGTCGCCTATCTGTCGCGTTTGGCCCGTCGAAATCTGGCAGGGTCTGTTTCCCGGTTTGCTGAGGATGTTGGTATTGATCTGTCAGCAATGGCGCGCGGGGATGAGATATCGCTGAACCAGTTGCGATACATGGCAGGTCTGGAACCGGATGCCTTCCTGTTTACCACGATCAAGGTCGCAAGCGCGACAAAATGCTTTGCGGGCAAGCAAGTGCTGCACCGGGAAACCCTGACGCGCAGAGATCTGTATGTCTGCCCTTGTTGCCTCAAGGAAAACCATGCGGGTCAGGATCCGAAATGGCGCCCGATACACCGGCTACATTGGCAGCTTAAGCATGTTGCGGCCTGTGACCGGCATGCGGTCAGACTCATTGCCGTGCCGCAGAGGAATGATCCGGGGAGCTATCGCGATGTCACCGCAAGAATCAGCGCACATTGGGATGAGATAATCCGTCAGGCGAGCCGCGAGGAGGCCTGTCCTGCGACCAGCCTGGAATCCTACCTTTCGGGTCGGCTCTATCGTCCCTTGGGGGGTGACTGGGTCGACCAGATTGAAATTCCAACATTGTGCAAAGCCGCGGAACTCCTTGGAAGCCTCATTCAGCATGGCAAGCGAAGCCGCTTCCTTGCTCTGACAGATAAGCAGCAAAGACAGGCCGCTGAAATTGGTTTCGACGTTTTTGCCAAAGGCCCTGACCGCCTGATCAGCACATTGGAGAAACTGCGTCGAAGCGACCCCGAGATGGTTGGAAACCAGCCACATCCACAGTTCGGAGAGTTTCAGAGGTTTCTTGCAAGTTCCAAGAAAAGCCTGAGCACAAATACCCTGCCGATCAGGCAGGTGGTCAGGGAGTATTTCGTCAGTAATTTTCCATTCAAAGGTGGATCTGTTGTTCTGGGACAGGTGCTGCCGGAGCGAAAATTACATTCGCTGAATTCGGCCTGTATCCGAGTCAAAAGACGCCTTGAGTTTTTCAGGGATATGCTCGTCGCGGATGGGTTGGCAACGCAGGGCGCGGCTGGTCAGGTGATTTTGACAGGTCCGCTGACCGTCGAAAGTGTCGAGCGGTTGCGATACCAGAAAGACCGTCTGCTGTTTGAGAACGAAACGGCCAAACGGTTGGGTATCACGGTCGAATCGTTTCGGACACTCGTTGCTGCGGGGCTTCTGCGCCCGCGAACAGACCAAAGCCACAAGCAAAAGAAGACCTTCGACTTCTGGGTCGAAGATGTCGATGCCTTCAAGGAAGCACTTTGCGGCGACCTTCCAACGCTCGGCTCTTCCCTGAAGAATTCTGACTGGGAGCGGATCTCCAAGGTGCCGGTTCGAGCAAACTGCAACCTTGCGGAAATCTTTGAAATCATTGTGAAGGAGAAGATCAAGCCGAAAGGATTGCTGAACGGTAAATCCCGACTGGATCATCTGGTGATCTCTGTTTCCGAGCTTCGCGCTGCTCTGCCGAAAGCCGAGAACCCCGGCTTGCCCCGGATTCCTGCCTTCCGCCATCTCGGGATCTCGAACGCCACGCTGAACTGGCTTCTGGAGCAGGGATATCTTTCGTCGGTTCGTTGCTACAACAGCGACAGCCGGTTCGTCATTGAAATGGTGACCTGGAAATCAATGGCGGATTTCCAGGGGAGTTACGTCACGCTTGCTCACGTATCGCGTAAGACGGAACTCGTGCCCGGCGTGATCTACAATCGTTTGAAAAGCCGGGGAGTCACCCCCGTCGTTGACGAGAAGGGTCTCAGCAAATTCTACTGGCGGACCGATGTGCAAAACCCGCACCTCTACCTCCTTCCCGCGAAGCCAGGGCCCAGAACCGGAAAGCTATGGTCCCGGCTGTCGCCAGAGGATCAAAAGACAGCCGAAACAGCCATTCTGGATATGTCCCTTCTGCGACCTGCATTGGGGCAGGTGGGCCTGTCTCGAGAGCTTCAACGCGAAGGTGTCGATATTTCAGGCCAAGGCGTCCGATCAGTTCTAGTTCGGCACGACTTGGCAACCAAAGACAAGCGGAAAAACAGGGCCAACTTGTCGTGACCGTTTCACGTCGTTGATCGGATGGTCCAAATTACTGCCCTTGTCCTGTGGAAAGGGCGGGAAGCTGACTTTCGCTGCTGAATGCGCGAACGGCCGGTTTCGGCTTGAGAAGCTGACAGACCGCTCTTGACGCCAAGGGCGGGACCGGAATTCTCAATTCCGTGCGTATGCTAAAGGGGGATTTCAATCGCGAGGCGCTTTGGTACTCTCGCATTAGATGAGCCGGTATTGGCGCAAAATGTGCAGGAAAGATGGCGTGCATGGCTACAATTGCAACGATAAAGACGCTGAGCGGCGTCGGTGTCCTGGCAGATAAAGCTGCACGAGAAGACATACCGCCATTCCGCCAGTTTAATCTCGTTTACGGTTTCAATGGATCCGGCAAGAGCACGTTGTCGAGATTATTTGCCTGTCTTGAGGCAGGGAAACTTCACGAAGATCTTCCGGCAAACTGCAGCTTCGAGATTGCACTCGATGACGGTGAAACGTTCAAGGCCCCCAAAAAACTGGGAGGCCTTGAGAGCCACGTACGCGTATTCAATGAGGATTTCATCGCGCGGAATTTGGAGTGGAAAGAGGGCCGCGCATCGTCGATCTTTTATATTAGTGAAGAGCAGTCCGATCTTGCGGCCGAACTCCGTGCTGCCCAGCAGACACTCGCGGAAAAGAAGCAGTCACGGGATGCTGGCAAAAGAATCGCTGACGAGCGCGAAAAGGCGCTCAAGAGCTACCGCACAGAACGGGCCAAGCTGGTTGCGGCATCGCTGCATCTGGGTAACCGAAGGTACGAGGCCAAACAGTTAGAGAAAGACTACCAAACGCTACCACACGACAAAGGCGCGAGGTTGGAGGCAGAAGCCCTCAATGCTCTTGTCGATGTAGCCCGCCTCACTGCCCCGCCGCCCCCTCTGAAAGCCATTGCAATAGATGTTGATGGCATTCGGAATACGGTGGAAGGCGCACGGCACTTCGCTGAGCTGAGTATTGGGACGGTGGTGCTGGACGAAATGGAATGCCACCCTGCTATGGTTCCTTGGCTAAAAACCGGTCACGATTATCACAGCGCGAACGGCCTGGAAAATTGCCTGCTATGCGGCAATACGATCAGCGACGCTCGAAAACAGAAACTCGCTCAGGCACTGGACGACCGACTCTCGAAGCTGCTTGGAGAGCTGAAAGACGCGGGCGCGAAGGCTTCAACACTTCTGACCGAGATCCGATCCGCTTCAGACACTTGGCCCAAGGCTGCCGAACTCGAACTGCAGTTTGCGGAGCGTTACGCTGCCGCGCTCCGTGACACAGAAAGCTTCTTGAACGACTTTGTCCCTGTCATCGAGGAAGCGTCCCGAGTTTTTACTGCTCGCGTGGAACAACCAACCACTGCCATTCCGCATAATCTGCCGAGCCCCGACGAAATCGCGGCACGGAGCAAAGCCCTCAAAGAAGCCATCGCCGTGCAGAATGCCGTTATCGGCGAGCACAACGAAGCGTCTGCGGATTTTGCTAAACGCCAGGGCGACGCCCGCGAGGCCATCAAGAAACACTATCTGGCCGAAGGACACGACACCTACGCCGAACACCAGAATTTGCTGGCGGAAGCGAATGATCGGGTGAGCTCTTTCGAAGAAGAGATCCGCAAGCTGGAAGGCGATATTGCTGAACTCAGCGCCAAAGTGCGAACCCATGGCCCAGCCGCCGACCAGATCACGAAGCTTGTTCGCGCCTACCTGGGCCACGGTGAGCTGACGATAGTCGCGACCGACGACGGATACGAGCTTCGTCGCCACAACAAGATAGTTAAAGGACCGCCCAGTGAAGGCGAGAAGACTGCTATCGCGCTCTGCTACTTCATCTCATCACTGGAGGCCGACGGGCAATCGCTCAAGGACCTGATCCTCGTCATCGACGATCCCATCTCAAGCCTCGACACCAAGGCCATGAACTATGCGTGCTCGCTTATCCGCTCGCGCCTGACCGCGGCCGCCCAGCTTTTCATTTTGACCCACAATCAGCACTGCATGAACGAGTTCAAGAAAGCTTGGCGAAACCAGGCTAAGGCAAACCCTCCGACAGCCGCGCTGTTATTTCTCGATGTTTCAATGCCCGAGGGCTCAGAAGCCAGAAGTGCCCGCATTGCCGAACTGCCGTCCCAACTGCGCGCTTACGACTCCGAATACCACTTCCTGTGCCACAAGATGCTTCAGTTCGAAGCGGCTGGTGGCCAATATTCGGAGTATTGGTTTATGATGCCTAATGTGATCAGGCGGGTTTTGGACATCTTCCTCGCCTTCAAGGTTCCGGGTAGCCACCCCCTGCAACAGAAGCTCGAAGCCCTGACGAAGAAGTGCCCGGATATCGACGACGTCCGTATCAAGGCATTAGACCGCTTGATCCAGGTGGAATCACACTCTGATAGCCTCGACGATCTCGTCTCCCATTCCTCGATGACGATCGAGGAGACGCGGGATGCGAACACCGCTCTGCTCGAACTAATGGAGGCGGCGGACGCTGACCATACCAAGGCGGTCCGCAAGCAATGTAAGGCCGCATGAAACAGCCCAAGGACCGAGGAAAGCTCGGCCAATAAATCAGTTGCACGAGCGTTTGAAGCGATGGCGGCGTCCCTCGAGCCGCTGACGACCAGTTGACTTGGAACCGAAGCAGGCGTTGGCCTGAGGGGCATTGAGCATCCGCTCTGGGCCGGAAACGACTTGGTCGTGGTCGGGACGGCGAGCAGCTATTCGCTTGACTCCGAATGAATGACTGCAATGGAAGCAACCGACACTCTGCCACCGTTGCCTCCACTCAAAGATCAAGATACACGTGACCGAGCATCAGCGGCCTGCAATCAACCAAGTGTTGTGTTACCTGCGACACCTGCGAGAAGGTTACTTTCAACTCGCCCCGCTACATGCTGTTACGGAATTGCGAAATTCCCGCGATGTTGGGAATGCGAGATTGTAGGTCGTTGATGCACCCATGTCGTTAAAGCCCTTTGCCAACCTTAGACAAATCGCCTTTGCGCTTCGCCGGAATTATCGGAAGAGATTTGTCTACATCGCTTACGGACTTGCTCCAGGTGCGCGATACAAAGAATTTACCATACCAAAGAAAAGTGGTGGGACACGGCGTATTTGCGCACCGCGTATTGCGCTTCTCGGGTTGCAGCGTGACATCCTGCGCCTTCTGGAAAGCGACTATCGTCCTCGCGCCCACGTCCACGGTTTTGTCGGCGGGCATCAACGCAGCATCGTGAGCAATGCTCGACAACACGTCGGCAAGCGTTGGGTGCTCAACATTGACCTTGAAGACTACTTCGAGACCATTCACTTCGGTCGCATTCGCGGGCGTTTGATGGCCCCGCCTTATGACTATCCAGAAGAGATTGCCCAGTTCATCGCGCACATCGCTTGCTTTCAAACAGAAAAGGAGGTCGAAGGCAGTCTTCGAACAACCCATGTCCTGATGCCTGGCGCCGCACTGTCGCCAATACTTGCAAACATCGTTTCAGACAAACTCGATGCTGAGTTGGCTCGATTTTGCAGGCAACTTGGATGCACCTACACGCGATATGCCGATGACATCACAATCTCCTCCAATCGCAGGACCTTTCCGGCACCAATCGGACGTTTTGCAAACCCCGACAGCCACGATGACTTCATTCTATCAGACACCTTTCAGCAGATGATTGAGGACAACGGATTTAGAATTAACCACGCAAAGACACGACTGCTGGGCGCCGCCTTTCAACAGGAAGTCACCGGTCTGGTTGTGAATGAGAAAGTTAACGTTAAGCGCAAATTTGTTCGCGATGTCAGGGCGATGCTTCATGACTGGGAGTTTAATGGCTATGCTGCGGCATCGGCGCGCCACTTCAACGATAAACGCCCGGATAGAGGCCGGTTGCCGGAGCAGGAAGCTACGAACTTCGAATGGGTGCTCCGAGGGAAAATAGAGTTTATTCGGCAGGTGAAGGGATCCACTGACCAGGTCTTCCGCGGCCTTGCCGCGAGGTTCAACGCATTGTCCTCGGGCGGACAATTTTCGATTCCGTTGGTCGAGGATAGCGAGGTTCTAAACGCAGCCGTTTGGTATCTCGAAAATGACACAGATGGCGGATCAGTGGGCACCTGTTTCGCCGTAGCCGAGAACCTGTTTGCGACCTGCGCGCATTGCCTCGGACCAAATCTGCGCATCTTTCCGCGACAAAGCCCGGCATTCGCAATGGAAGCGGACGAAGTAGCCCGCGACGAACACAACGACCTTGCGCTCATTCGGTTAAGAACTCCAATGCCCGCATTCAATCCAGCAGCCACGCTGCAAATGGCCTCGAGAGCCGAAGCTGGCGCGCTCGGCATCCGCTCTGCGGTGCAGGCTGCGGGCTATCCTTCCAATCTGGACAGCACGTCTCTGACGATCCGCGACACCGAGGTGACAGGTTTCTCGCGGCAGACCTTTGACGGCACGCCCGCCACATCCGATAACGTGATCGCCTTGTTGTCGGGAACTTACGAGGGAATGAGTGGTGGTCCCGTGCTATTCTCTGGAAAAGTTGTCGGCGTAATCGTTAGGGGGCCAAACGACGACGACCGGACAATCCCCTTCCTCGCGGTCAGGTCAGAGTTTGTTGATGCTTTGCTTGCAACCCTTTAGCGGACATTGACGACCCAGGTGGGTGACCGTCGGCTAAGGGCCGGGATTGACGGCACACCTGGGGACACGTGTGCGCCCCGCCGCGCCGCCGCAAGTCCGGTTCGAGCCCATACCGTCCAGGCGTCCTCATCGGTTCAGGCCCATCAAAAGTTCCCCGAGAGCCATAGTGAATCCCTGATCTTCGTGCGATTCCCTGTCCTGATGTCGACCACTCATCGCAGTCGCCAGGGCAGCGCCATGGGTGAAGTCCACGAGTATGTCGCGCCACAGCTTCGTCCTCTGATGTGGCAGGCCGACTTCGGCCAGAAGGGCAGAAATCTCGTTGGTGATCCGTTCTGCCTGCTGCGGAAAAACGACAGGCCGGCTGAAGATCAAGGTGGTCAGTGCCGGGTGGCGGAGCACCTGGGCATGGTAAGCTTTTAGGAGATCACCAATCCGATCGATTGGGGTGCCGTCCTCCGGCGCCATTACCTGCGCATAGACCGCGTCCGACATCGCGCCGATCAAGCCATCCCGTCCGCCGAAGTGATGATGGATCGTCATGGGGTTGATGGCGAGGCGCTCCGCCAACGCCCTCATCGTGAGGGCGTCTGCCCCCTCGCGATCCAGAAGTTCGAGGGCGGCCACAACCATCTCGTCGCGCGAGACAGGAGCTTGCGCCCGTGGCGGCCGCCCCCGGGGCCGCTTCATGCCTCGACCCGGTAACGGGACTGGACGAGTCCGGATGGAAAGCTCTTCACCTCCTCAAGGCAGAGGGGAATGTCAGCGGCGACCTTGCCGAACAACCGGCGTCCTTCACCAAGGAGCACCGGAACGCTCGTGATCACCATGTCGGCGATCAGGCCGGCCCGAAGGAAGGACTGAATGAGAAGGCCGCCATCGACATATACCTTCCGGTGTCCTTCGACCGCCAGCATATGCATCGCCTCCTCAGGCGCTTTAGTCACGACCCGCACCTTGTTGGCCAGGTCGTCCGGCACGTCGGACTGCGACAGGGTCGAAGACAGGACGACAACTGGACAACTGTAGGGCCATGGTCTTACGGCTGCCATCTTTTCGAATGTTCCGCGTCCCATCAGAATGATGTCGATGTCCGCGATGAAGGCATCATAGCCATGGTCTTCGTCGGGATTATCGCGGTCCAGGAGCCACGCGATATCGCCGTCCTTTCGAGCGATGAAGCCGTCCAGACTGGTAGCAATGAAAACATGCCCTGTGATCATTTCACACCTTTATTTATACACTGTATAATACATGAAGGTGTGCGTCCCTCGTGTCAAGTGCAACGCCCGTCCACAGCGTTGGCACCGCATAGACTTCGTTTTGATTGACGTAACCCGAGACCGAAAGCGAACGGCAGCAGGGTCCGCATCAGCGGCATCCGACCTAGGATTTTGCTGCACCAAGCCATGAACGGCCGCTTCAGGGCAGCCGCACCGCCGCATGTGCGCGTGCTCGACCGTCCGCAATGGGCCGAAAATGCCAGTTCCGCCAATCGAACCGGCGCGGCTTGAACTGTGCGTGCATTCGGCTGCGTTTTGTGGCTTCGGCAGATCTGGTTGGCTCTGACAACGCCAGGTCCAGATTTCGACAAGGCATCGAGCGGAGGGCGTTTGTCATTCGATCTCTTGTGTTCTCATCCGGAGGCGAGCCAACCGACAAGATCCAACAGAAATTACGTCAGGCTTGCTGCCGCAAAGGTAAGAAATTGGCGGGAAAGGAAGACTTATCTGTCGTTTGACAAAGTCTCAACTGGTCGGAGCGAGAGGATTCGAACCTCCGACCCCCTGCTCCCGAAGCAGGTGCGCTACCAGGCTGCGCTACGCTCCGACCGTAGGTGGGGCAGGTAGCGCGATGTTGCGCGGATTGCAAGCCCAATCAGCTGCGTGGATGCCATAATCTTTGCAGAAGGGCTGTCTTGGGCGCGGTGACGGTCTCGTTGCGAAGCCTTGCAGAGGTTGCGGGGCGGTTGGTCGAGTTGCCGCCGCTGCGTTCGCGCCAGACGATATAGATCCCGGAGGCGATGATGATCGTCGCACCGACAAGGGTCGGTGTGTCCAGTGCCTCGCCGAAGAGGAACCAGCCATAGGCTGTTGCCCAGAGGATTTGCGAATATTGCATGGGTGCGACCAGCGCGGCCTCGGACATGCGATAGGCCTGGATCAGCAGAAAGCCCGCAGTCAGCCCCAGCGCCGCGATCACGCCGGTCAGGGCCAGATGAGGCAATTCCATCGGGCGATATTCAAGCCCCAGCGACGCGCCGGTCAGAACGAAATTCCCCAGCATGGGCCACATGATCAGCACCAGTGGACGTTCAGAGCGGCCCAGCTTGCGCACGATAACCGCCGCGGTCGAACTGCCCACGGCCCCGATCAGCGCGGCCAGGTGGCCAAGGGACAGCGGCTGGGTTCCCGGCCTCAGCACGATGAGGACGCCGATCAGCCCCATGATCACTGCGCCCCAGCGATGTGCGCCGACACGTTCGCCCAGCAGCGGGATCGACAGGATGGTGACCAGCAGCGGCGAGGCAAAGAGGATCGCATAGACCTGTGCCAGCGGCAGATGCGAGAAGGCGTAAAAGCCCCCCATGCCGGCCACCACTCCGCAGAGCGTGCGCAGCGCGACCCAGCCGGGATGTGCTGGCCTCAGCGTGCCGCTGGTCGGGTCCCGCATCAGGACCATCGACACCAGGGGAAATGACAGCAGCGAGGAAAAGAACAGGATCTGCAACGAAGGATAAGAGGCGCCCAGAACCTTGATGACCACGTCATGCGTGGCATAAAGGCCCATCGCCAGCAGCGCCAGAAACGCCCCCCGGATGTTCTCTGCGCCCATCGGCCTCTCCTGTGCTCCGTTACCGCGAACACAGAAGCCACGGACCGTTTTGTCAAGTTTTTACTGCAGGGCGGGCCGACTATTTGGCAGGGACGCCGTCTTTCCAGTCATCCCAATTTGCAATCACGGCCTGTGCAAAGGTATTGCCGACCCGGAATGCATTTTCCGTTGCCGGGCCAAAGCCACCGGAATTCGCCCCCAGCGATTCCGCTGCCGTCTGGCCGTCGTGCTGGCGGTCGAAATTCGAGGCGGTGCGCAGAACGGCGATCCGGTCGAGATCGACCCGACCGGCGGTGGCGGCGCGCGACAGCGCAGTCAGCGTGGCATTGTCTTCCATCTGCGAGGTGCAATATTCGGCCTTGCCCGCGCTTAGCTGTGCGACGTGATTCTCGATCATCTCGGCGGCGATCTTTCCGTGCCAATAGGTGTCGGCCGAGACCGTGTCGCAGAGGCTCACAAAGGGATCCCCCTGCGCAGCGGTCTGGCTGTAGGCGGCGCGATATTCCCTGGCGCGTTCGGAATCGGCCAGTTCGACATCGCGGGTCAGTTGAAAGGCCCGCTCGGCCAGATCGGCATTCAGGGCGAACACTTCGGTTCCAGCCGTCCAGCCGCCGTCCTGGCCGGGTTGCGATGTTCCCAGCTTAAGCCAGCCACTCGCCCAGTCCTGCGGGATCTCGCGCGCATCAATGTAATGCATCAGGCCACCATCCAGAACCTGGCGCGCCCAATGTGCCGATCCCAGCGTGCCCAGTTCGGGGTCTACCCCGGCAATGCCGGCGATCAGGATATAGCTGCCGGACAGGTCGACCTTGTCGCTCAGTGCGACAGCCGCGACCGAGCTGGCGGCATTGCCAAAGCCCATGGTCGTGGTCATCACGCAAAGGTCGTCATTGCAGGACAGCGCGGGTGCGGATTCCGGTAGCCCGGCGATTGCCACCGTTTTCGACAGGTCCAGATTGTCCAGCCATGGCCGGGTTTCCCCGTCGAACATCGTGATGACCAGAATCTTGGGGGCCGTCACATCCTGCGCCATGGCGGCAAGGGGGGAGGCAAGCAATGCGGTAAGCAGGGCGGTGGTGTATTTCATGTGGCGGCCTTTTGGGTCGGTGCTGGCCCGATGTGCTGTGATTGCGGCGACCGTGAGGGTCGCCGCAGGAAGGTGATCAGGCGGCAGACAATGCGGCGATGATCTTGTCGCCCATTTCGGCGGTCGAGACCGGCGTGCCGCCCTCGGCCCCCATCAGGTCGGGCGTGCGTACGCCATCGGCCAGAACCTGTTCCACGGCACGTTCCAGTTCGGCAGCGGCATCGCCCTGATCAAAGGAATAGCGCAGCGCCATGGCAAAGCTGAGGATGCAGGCAATCGGGTTGGCCTTGCCCTGACCGGCAATATCGGGAGCAGACCCATGCACGGGTTCATACAGGGCCTTGGGACGGCCATTGGCCATCGGCGCGCCAAGGCTGGCCGAGGGCAGCATGCCAAGGCTGCCGGTCAACATGGCGGCCGCGTCGGACAGGATGTCCCCGAACAGGTTGTCGGTCACGATCACATCGAATTGTTGCGGGCGGCGGACCAGCTGCATGGCGCCATTGTCGGCATACATATGCGACAGTTCGACATCGGGATATTCGTTGTCATGCACCCATTGGACCTCTTCGCGCCAAAGGATACCGGATTCCATGACATTGGCCTTTTCCATCGAGCAGACCCGGTTGCCGCGGCGCCGCGCCAGTTCAAAGGCCGAGCGTGCGACGCGCCGGATCTCTCCGCTGGTATAGCGTTGGGTGTTGATGCCGACGCGCCCGCCTTCATTGTCGGGATTGTTGTCGTCGTCATGGATGCCGCGGGGCTCGCCGAAATAGATTCCCGAGGTCAGTTCGCGCACGATCAGGATATCCAGTCCCGCGACCACATCGCGTTTCAGCGACGAGAAATCGGCAAGCGCATCAAAGCATTGCGCAGGACGCAGATTGGCGAAGAGATCCATTTCCTTGCGCAGGCGCAGCAGGCCGCGTTCGGGTTTGACGCTGAAATCCAGATTGTCATATTTCGGGCCGCCGACCGCGCCCAGAAGGACTGCATCGACGGCCTGCGCCTTGGCCATCGTCTCATCCGCAAGGGGGACGCCATGCACATCATAGGCCGATCCGCCGACCAGATCGTGGCTGACGTCAAAGCTCATGCCGCGGTTGGCCTGGAACCAGTCAATGACCTTGACCACCTCAGTCATGACTTCCGGGCCGATGCCGTCACCCGGCAGAATAAGAAGCGAATAGGCGTCGGACATGCGAAATCTCCCTCGGGTCGCGCGATTGGCTGATGGGATGTGGGGTTAGACCCGGGCCGCAAGCGGGTCAAGCTCACGTTGATTTGGTTTGCACCTCGGGCCGGCTTCATGCCCGATGGCGGCGCGAAGGACTGACTGGATATGCGATGAAACTGCTGGATGCCCTCATGGTCGCGACGATCGCCGGTGCAACGCTGCTGCTTGCAACGGCGGATGCCTCGTTTGGACAGGACCGGCTGGTGGTGCCGCTGCCCGATGTTTCGGGTTTGTCCCGGGATCAGGCGCAGGCCCTGACCGTGCGGGTCGTCGAGGCGGATATCATCGGCTCGAACTGCGGCGATTATGCCATCACCGACGGGGAATGGACGCTGCTGACCGGCACCGGGGAATTGCTGGCCGAGAAGCTTGAACTGGACCCGGTAGGATTCGAGCGGGAATTCCGCGCCCCAGCCTATGAACTGCTTGACGATCCCGGCGCCTGTGAGCGCCTGGGCCCCAAGGTCGCACCGCTGATCGCGCAGCTGGTCGGGATGGGTGGCGCAACCCGGCCACAGGCAGCGGAAGCGGACTGAACTCCAGCCTTGCACCGGACCGCGCCATGGCGCAGCTTGCCCGCGCCACAAGGGGAGGTCGCGCATCATGCCAGCATTGTCCGCCGGGCTGATAAGCCTGACGCTGGGTTACACGCTCAGCCAGTTCTATCGCGCGTTCTTGGCAGTTCTGGCCCCGGTCCTGAGCGCTGAACTGGGCGCGACGCCCGGCGATCTGGCGGTGTCATCGGGGTTGTGGTTCATCTCTTTCGCGGTGATGCAGATGCCGGTGGGCTGGGCGTTGGACCGGTTCGGGCCGCGCCGGACCGTGGCGGCAGCGCTGGGTGTCGGCGGCGCGCTGGGGGCGATGGTCTTTGCGCTGGCCACGGCGCCCTGGCACCTGCATGTCGCCATGACGCTGTTGGGCATTGGCTGTTCGCCCGCCCTGATGGGGCCATATTATATTCTGGCCCGGGAATATCCGCCGGCTTCCTTCAGTGCGCTGGCGGGAATCGTCGTCGGCTTCGGCTCGCTTGGCAATATCCTGGGAGCCGCGCCGCTCGTCTGGCTGATCGAGGCTGCCGGCTGGCGGGCGACGCTGTGGGGGCTGGCTGCAGTGACCCTGGCGGTTGCCGCGACAGTGCTGATCCTTGTGCGCGATCCCGAACCGCTGGAGGCCGATCAGCCGAAAGGCTCGATTGCACAGATCCTGCGCCTGCGGGCGCTGTGGTTCATTCTGCCACTGTTCTTCTGCAATTATGCCGCCTCGGCGGCGATCCGTGGCCTATGGGCCGCGCCCTATCTGGAACAGGTCTATGGCGCTGATCCCGAAAGCATCGGCCGGGCCACGCTGGCCATGGGGCTGGCGATGGTGATCGGCAATTTTCTGGTCGGTCCCGCCGTCAAGCTGGTAGGCAGCCTGCGGCGCACGGTGCTGATCTCGACGGCCTGCACGGTGCTGGTCATGGTCATTCTCTGGGCGTTTCCCGATGTCGGGATCGGCATTTCGACCTTGTTGCTGACGCTTGTGGGCCTGTCGGGGGCGGCTTATCCGCTGTTGATGGCGCATGGACGGTCCTTTCTGCCCCGGCATCTGGTCGGACGCGGTGTCACCTTTCTGAACATGTTCTCAATCGGCGGGGTCGGCGTCATGCAGTTCGCCTCGCGCCCGATCTATGGTGCAGCAAGCGCGACCTACCCTCCGGCGCAGGCCTTCGCTATGTTGTGGTTGTTCTTCCTGATCCCTCTGGCGGTCGGGTTCGCCCTGTATTTTCTGACGCCGGAGGCCGAAAATGGCTGAGAACCCGACCGACACGCCTCTTGTGATCGCGCCCAATCTGAAACGCCGCCTGTCGGGCGTGACGGCGACGGTGGTCCGGCTGATCCCGGTTCAGGCCGCGATGATCCCCATTCGCGCCACCGGGCCGGGCCTGCCGCCCGAGGTGCCCCATATCCCGCTGCTGCGCGCTGCGACACTGCCGCGCGACCGCTGGCGCGTCTGGCATGCCCGCCGCAACACCGAGATGGCGCTTGGCCTGATCCTGCGCCGTATCCTGCGCCGCAAGTTCCGGCTGATGTTCACCTCGGCTGCGCAGCGTCACCATACCGGCTTTACCCGCTGGCTGATCCGGCAGCAGGAGGCCTTGGTTGCCACCACCCCGCAGGCCGCCAGCTATCTTGAGCGTCCGGCCAAGGTGGTCATGCATGGTGTTGACACGGAAATCTTTCGTCCCGCCAACAACCGCGCCGCATTGCGCCGCCAGCTGGGACTGGATCCGGATGCGGTTCTGATCGGCTGTTTTGGCCGCGTGCGCGAACAGAAGGGTGTGGATCTGCTGGTGAAAGCGGGGCTGCGCCTGCTGCCCGACCGGCCCCGTGCCCAGATCATCTTCACCGGCCGGATCACTGCGGACAATCGCGCATTTGCCGACGATCTGCAGGACCGTATCAATGCTGCGGGGCTGCAGGAGCGGATAAGATTTCTGGGGGAGCTGCCGTGGGAGCGGGTCGTGCAGCATTATCAGGCGCTCGACCTGTTCGCTGCGCCCGCCAGATGGGAAGGCTTCGGCCTGACCCCGCTGGAGGCCATGGCCTGTGGCGTTCCCGCGATCGGCTCGCGCGTGGGCGCCTATGAGGCCATCATCGCGGATGGCCGCACCGGCAGCATTGTCGAAACCGGCGATCTGGATGCACTGGCTGATGCCCTGCGCCACTGGCTGGATGATGACGCCGCCCGGCAGCAGGCGGGGCGCGACGCCCGGACCCATGTCGAGGACAATCACAGCATTCAGACCGAGGCCCGCGCCTTGGTGCAGGTCTATCGCGATCTGCTGGCGCAGACGTGACGCGGCTGGGCTTCTATACGGCGCGGCTGATGCGCAATGAGGCCGCATTGGCCCGCCTGTCTGTTTCGACGGCGGAGCTGCTGGATGATCTGACCGATCGTTCGGTCGCGCTGGTCGGCAATGCGCGGGCATTGGCCCAAGGCAGTCAGGGGGACGAGATCGACGCGGCCGACCGGGTGGTGCGGATCAATCGCGCCCCGATGCCCGGTCCGGTCAGCCACGGGACCCGCACCGACTGGCTGGCGCTGGCCACGCGGTTGTCCGCTGCCGATCGCGCGCGCATCGCGCCCGGACGCATTCTGTGGATGTCACCCAAACGCAAGCGGCTGGACTGGTCCAGCGCCTCCTCGCCCGGCTTCTATCTGCACCCGCTGGAGGCTTATCGTGCCCTTGGGGACCGTCTTGCCGCGCCGCCCACGACCGGGGCGATGATGATCGACCTGCTGATGCGCTCGCGCCTGAAGAAGCTGTCGCTCTACGGGTTCGATTTCTTTGCCAGCCAAAGCCTGTCAGGCAAACGGACTGCCGCGCAGGTGCCTCATGATTTTCAGGCCGAGGCCGCCTGGGTCGATGACCTCTTGCGCCGTGACGCCCGCCTGGTCCTGCATGCACGGGGCGGGGCATAAGGCTGCCCTGACACAGGCTGCCCCTTCCATCCCGGACCTGGTTGCGCTAAACGCCAGCGACTGCAGGAAAAGGGAGTCCCCAATGGGCTACAGAGTCGTTGTTGCCGGCGCCACGGGGAATGTGGGCCGCGAGATGCTGAATATCCTGGCCGAACGCCAGTTCCCGGTGGACGAGATTGCCGTTCTGGCATCGCGCCGCAGCCAGGGGACCGAGGTCAGCTTTGGTGACCGGACCCTGAAGATTCAGGATATCGAGCAGTTCGACTTTACCGGCTGGGACATGGCGCTGTTTGCCATTGGCTCGGATGCGACCAAGAAATATGCGCCTGTCGCCGCCAAATCGGGCTGCGTGGTGATCGATAACAGCTCGCTGTATCGTTATGACCCCGAGATCCCGCTGATCGTGCCCGAGGTGAACCCCGAGGCGATCACGGAATATTCCAACAAGAACATCATCGCGAATCCCAACTGCTCGACCGCGCAGATGGTTGTCGCGCTGAAGCCGTTGCACGACCGTGCGCGCATCAAACGCGTCGTCGTCTCGACCTATCAGTCGGTGTCCGGCTCCGGCAAGGATGGCATGGACGAATTGTGGAATCAGACCAAGGGCATGTATGTCCCCGGTCAGGAAGTCGCACCTGACAAGTTCCAGAAACAGATCGCCTTCAACGTGATTCCGCAGATCGATGTCTTCATGGAAGACGGATCGACCAAGGAAGAATGGAAGATGGTCGCCGAAACCAAGAAGATCGTCGACGCCTCGATCAAGGTAACGGCAACCTGTGTGCGCGTTCCCGTCTTTGTCGGCCATTCCGAAGCGATCAATATCGAATTCGAGGATTTCCTGGACGAAGATGAAGCCCGTGACATCCTGCGCGAAGCGCCGGGGATCATGGTCGTCGACAAGCGTGAACCCGGTGGTTACACGACGCCGGTTGAATGCGTCGGCGATTTCGCCACCTTCATCAGCCGTATTCGTCAGGATGGCACGATCGAAAATGGTCTGAACATCTGGTGCGTCAGCGACAACCTGCGCAAGGGCGCGGCGCTGAACGCCGTGCAGATCGCGGAACTTCTGGGCAATCGTGTCCTGAAAAAAGGCTGATTGGCCAGAAAAATCGTCAGAACGACGGGCAGCACGACGGATGTCATTGCTGCCCGTTTTCTTTTGATCCGGGCCGTTCGATCCGTCCGGCAGGTGGATACGGACAGAGAGCCTGATCGGGCATCAAATCCTTGGCATTCCGGGTCCTGCCGCAAGCGAGAAAAGTCGGGTGGACCACCGCGCGATGGCGATGTCGCCGGTGTGCTGAATCTTTGGGCAGCGCGCCAGTATAGCCATCATTCAGAGCGGGAAATTGCTGAATGCCGCGCTGCAGCGACGCGGTGACTCAATCCTTGATTGAAGTCGTGCCCGTTGTTGGCGCAGATGGTGAACAGATAGTTGTTCTTCTTGTAGTTGAATCGTTCTGCTGCCTGCTCGCCGATGAAATCTGAACCCACCGGGAGGTATATGCATGAATACAGAAGAGCTTTCGGTGCCCATGCATCCTGTGACGATCTCCATTCCCGGACAGGTCGATCTGGTTCAGGAAGTCATTGCCACATTTCCTGCATGTGGCCGCATTCTGGACCTTGGGACCGGCTCGGGGATTGCTGCCCGGCATTTCGATCAGGCCGGTTGGGATGTGACCGCGACGGGCTATAACATGGAGGCCTATCTGCAGGACGAGCCCCTGCCCGAAAGCATCCGTGTTCTGCCGGATGTGGATATCTGCGATGCGCATCAGTTCCGCGACGGCGAGTTCGACGCCATCTGGTGTGCCCATGTGCTGGAACATGTCTCGAATACCGGTCTGGCCCTGGCTGAAATCCGACGCATTCTGAAACCTGACGGATGGCTGTTCATCGCCGTCCCTCCCTACAAGGATCAGGTCGTTGGCGGTCACGTGAATACGGGCTGGAACGTCGGAATGTTGATGTATGTGCTGGCGGATGCGGGCTTTGGCTTGGCGGAAGGACGGTTCATCCATCACGGCTACAACATCTTCGGCATGGTCCGGCGCGGGCCGGGTCCGCTGCCCGCCGGTTCCCTGCGCCGCGCCAATGGCGATATCGAGATCCTGTCCGACGCAGGGCGTTTTCCAAAGGGGTTTCCGGCGGCGCAGGGTTTTGAAGGGCGGCGGCGCGCGGTCAACTGGCTGTGGAACCAGGTTCCGCGACAGATCCCTGTGGCCCGCAAGGAGCTTGCCAACCCTCCGCCCGTTGCATCCATGAAGATCGGCCTGTTCCTGCCCTGGATCACGATAGGGCAGGGAAACGCCGAGAATGTCGGTCAGATGATGGCCAATGCCATGGCCGCGCGAGGCCATGAGGTCACTGTCTTCACCTTTGACGACAAGCAGGCACCGTCGCGCTGGCCACTGGATGATCGCATCACGCTGGTGCATCTGCCCGAGGCCGATGACGAGTCCGCCGATGATCGTATCGCCATCGAGATTGCCAGTCACGATCTGGACCTGCTGGTTGGACTGCAGATGAATCGCTTCGTGCTGCGCTATCTCCGCTGCGCCCACAGGCTTGGTCTGCCGCTGGTGCTGTCCGAACATGGAGATCCGCGCTGTCGCGACGGCATCGCAAGACCTCTGACCGGCGACCGCGCCGTGGCAATGGGCGGCGCAACGCTGATCCATCTGTCGCATCCCGAATCCATCAGGATTCTGCCCCCGGCGCTGCAGCGCAAGGCGCGCCTGATTGTCCCGGCGCTTCACGAGCCCGATCCGCTGGCCGCAGCCGCCGATTGGGAAGGCGAAGATCGTATCCTGCTGGCGGTCGCCCGGCTGGTGCCTGTCCAGAACCAGCTTCGTTTGGTCGAAGCATTTGCAGGGCTGGCGCAGGATTTCCCGCAGTGGCGCTTGCAGATTGTCGGAACCGGCCCGGTGAAGTCCCATCTCGTTGCGCGGATATGGGAACTGGATCTGGCCGAGCGTATCGATCTTGTCGATGAAAACGAGGATATCGCTGCGCTCTATGCCGGCGCGGATCTGTTCGTATCACCCTCGGTATCCGAAGGTTTCGGGATGGAACTGTGTGAAGCCATGGCGCATGGGCTGCCTGTCGTCGGTATCCGCGCCTCTGCAGGTGCGCGCGCCAGGATCGTTGATGGCAAGACAGGAGGGCTTTGCAAGGATGACGATCCGAACACGATTGCCGCCGCTTTGCGAAGCCTGATGTCGGATGACAAGACCCGCCATCGGATGGGGGCCGCTGCACGCCAGCATTTCCTGTCGGATCTTCGCAATGACGTCATTTACGCTGCCTGGGAAGAACTGTTTTCCGAGGCAAAGGACATCTACCGCCCGCTTCGAAGTCCCGATCCGGAAACCATGATGGCCATCCGCCTGTGGAAACTGGCCGAAGGCTTGACGACTGAGCCTCACGCAATCGCCAAACACAAAGTGCCCTGATCCATGTCCCATCAGCAATCATACCTTCGCTTCCAGAAATTTCTTGAAGAACGTCAGCGGTCACATGACCGCAAGCGCGACATTCGCCAGCATGTGCTGTCCTTGACGGCGAGTCAGGTCGGGACCGGATTGGTTTCCGAGGTTCTGAACACGCGATTCGGTGCCAATCTGCCCAATCTCTTTCCCAAGATTCGCGCAGTGGATGCCGCGGGCATCGAGAAATGTTCTGCCTATTTCATGCATGGAACAGTTCAGGAAAGTGAGGAAAGTTCCCACAAGGGAGCGGTGAAGCTTCTGTCCGTGGCCCCCGCCAACAAGCCGGTCATTCTGATGGAAACGAGCTTTCTGGCCACCACGCATAGCTGGATTCACAGCTCGACGGAAAAGGACCCCGCCTATGCCTGCTTGGGCTATGTCTATGACGACATCGCCCATTACTTCATGGCCGATTATCCCAACCGACTGATCCGGAAGCTGAACAGCGTGGAAACACCCTCCGAGGAGGAACTTGCGCGTGCCGAGCGGTTGTTGACGCGGATCGTGGATCAGCGGATCAGCAAGTATAATGCCCAGCCCATGCGTGCCCCGGCGATGACCGAGGGCTATGCGCGCCGGGTGATGGTCTGTGATCAGGCCTTTGCGGATGCCTCGACCATTTATGGCAAGGTTGGCGAAGCCGAGTTCGAGCAGATGCTGCAGGCTGCCATCGATGAGAACCCGGATGCGGAAATCCTGGTCAAGACCCACCCGGATACCAGCTGGGGAAATGGCAAGCGAACCGGCTATTACACGCATCTGCAGTCGTCCGGTCGGGTCCGGGTCCTGCGTGATCCGGTCAACCCCTACATGCTGTTCGATCAGGTCGACACAGTTTATGTCGGCACCAGCCAGATGGGGCTTGAGGCGCTGTTTGCGGGCAAGAAGGTGGTGACCTTTGGCGCACCTTTCTATGCGGGCTGGGGTCTGACCGACGACCGTCAGCAGATCCAGCATCGTCAGCGTGAACGGTCGCTTGCCGAAATCTTCCACTATTTCTACATCTGGTACACGATCTATCATCTGCCCGGGCAAAAGGGACCGGCCGAGATCGAGGACGTGCTGTCCTATATCGAGACGAACCGTCCCTATCCGCTGCCGCCAACCAAGGCCGAGCTTGCTGCGCCGCCAAAGGTTTCGGTGGTTGTCCCGGTATATGGGGTCGAGAAATATCTCGAACAGTGCATCAACTCGATCCAACGCCAGACGCTGCGTGAAATCGAGATCATTCCGATCAACGATGCCTCTCCGGACAATTCGCAGGCCATCATTGACCGCCTTGCGGCCGACGATGGCCGCATCCGGCCGGTCATCCTGACCAAGAACATCCAGCTGGGCATGGTCCGCAACCGCGGCATCGCAGAGGCGCGCGGAAAATACATCTGGTTCATCGACAGCGATGACTGGCTGGGCAACCCGGACATGCTGCGCCAGGTCTATGAAGTCGCGGAAGAGCGCGGTCTTGATATGGCGCGGTCCCGAAAGGCTTATGAAGCTGTCTTCGACGAGAACGATCAACTGCTGCGCAAGCGGAACGATTACTGCGAGGATTTCTTCCAGACGACCGTTCCCGAGACCAATTTTGCCGAGTCACCCGTGATCCTCAAGAGCCGGCATTGCTGGACATGGCTTTATAGAACAGAGTTTCTTCGCGAGAAGAACATCCGCTTCATGACTCCGAAATGGGAAGAACGTGCCTTCCTTCATCAGGCTTTCGTAAAGTCCCGGGCGATCGGGCTGGTTGCCACGGATGGACCCGTCTACCGCATTCGACAGAATTCCATATCCCGCAGCACGCGCAGCGAGTTCGACTATCAGTTGATGCAGGAGAACTTTCACCACACGTTCAACAGCTATCTTGAGGTGGGCGCAGAAAACCGCAACCACCCGCTGCGGGGGCATCTCAATTACCAGCTTTCCCAATTCGTTCAGCAGGTGATGACGGGGCGCGTCTATCCATACTATCGGGACATGGGCGAAGATAAGGAAGCAGAGTTCCTGTCGCGTCTGCGGGACGAATTTCAGCGCTGTGACTTTCGACCGGATGATTTCGTCACCGATATTCCAAGGCTGAGCAAGGATCATCTTCTGGGCGAAGCTTTCCCGCTGATGATTGCTGCGATCCGGGCTGATCGGGTCGACCTGCTGCGTCATGCCGTGGACCTGACAGCGGTTCCGCAGAAAACCCTCTATCAGACGCTCATGAGCGAGCCGACCAGCGAGGTGATCGCCGACCTTCAGGCAGCGGTCAACCGTTTCGCGCGCAACGAAAGGGTGCAGATCTCCGACATCACGCCTGCCGAGGGCAAGATCACCAAGCCCCGTGTCATCATCCATATCGGGGCGACCAAGACAGGCAGCACCTATATCCAGCACATGCTGGAGAAGAATCGCGCGGCCCTGCTGCGCAAGGGCGTCTGGTTCCCCGAGGTCGGCCTGTTCTGGCAACCGACGCGACCACGCAAGCAGGCAGGGCATGCCAATTTTACCCGCGCCGCCGTCAAGAAAGAGCCCGCCCTGATCGATCATATCCAGCGCGGCCTGGAATTGATGGACGGGCAGATCCATACCATCGTGCTGTCGAGCGAAGCGTTCTTCTTGCACGAAGCCGCACACCGTCTGGCCGATTACTTTGCCGGTCATCAGGTCGAAATGGTGGTATATCTGCGCCGCCAGGATGAATGGGCAAATTCGCAATACAGCGAATTCGTCGCCGGTGGTGCCGTCGGTCGCGTGGATGTTCCCTTCGGTGAATGGCTTGAGAAGGAAAATGTCCGTCGTCGGCTGGACTATTCGCTCTTGCTGCGCAAATGGCGCGACAAGATCGGTCTGCCCAATGTTCATGTACGGATTTTCGATCGGTCCCAGTTCGTTGATGGTGATCTGCTGAGTGATTTCGCGGATGCCACCGGTTTGCCGCAATTGCTTGACCTGCCGCGCCCGGATGAAAAAGAACAGAATGACGCGCGCCTGTCCGCTGCGCATGTCGAATTGTTGCGGCAGTTCAACATGCGTCCATTCAAGGACCGCGACAGCTATTTCGACTTCATTGAAGAGGTCGGAACGGCAATTACGGACTGGCGCCGTGAACGCGATCTGCCATTGCCCAAGCCCTGGATTCCCAGCGAAGCCGAGGCCGATGCGCTGATGGCTGAATATGCCGATATCAACAAGGATATCGCGCAGGAATACCTGGGCCGGCAGGATGGCGAAATCTTCGGGCCCCGAGGCAGGATTCCCGAACCCGCCTCGGTTCATGCCGGCGAAATCGAGTTGATCGATCAGATCTATCGCCGTCACGCGGCACCCTCGGCTGATGCGGTTCAGCAAAAGCGTATCAAGTCGCTGGAAGATCAGGTGGCCGATCTGTCAGCCAAGCTTCGGCGCGCGACAGAGAAAAAGCCCGCGCAGGCTGCAAAGAAAGTCAGCCCCGCTGCGGGACCGAAAAAGACCGGTTCCGCCCCGACCAAGCCGCCCCATAAGCCTGCCGCTCAGGCAGAGTCGGCAAAACCGGTCAAGGCCCCGGCCGGGAAGGCTTCGCCTCCGCTGGCAAATGGCGTCGCAGTGTCTTCCGGGAAACCGGGATTGGTTGCTGCGAATGCCATTGCCAATGACACGAAACCCAAGCAGGCCAAGCCGCATAATCAGGTCAAGCCGAAGGCCAAGGCGCCCTCGCGCCCAAGGCCGTTGCAGCTGCGTCGTATCGGCGGAAAGCTGGGCAGGATCGGGCACAGACTGTCTCGGGCGCTTCGCGCCTGAGACAGCGGCTTCATCCGCGTTTGTCGCTCTGGTGCATGGGGCAATCCTGGACTAAACCCCGGGATTGCTGATGCCCGAAGGAGCTGCCCATGTTCACCGTTTCGCTGATTGCCTCGCCCGTCACTGCCAATCTTGAAAGTGCGCTTCTGGATGGCCTGGCAAAATCATGGGAGGGCGGCGGGCCGCGCTGGCTCAATCCGGGGGTGGCCGGGGAATTCGACATCACGGCCATGCCCGCCGACGTCGAGCAGGTGTGGTCCGATCTGCAGACGATTGGCATTGATCTGGCGATTCAGCCGACCATCGGACGGCGCAAGTCCATTCTGCTGGCGGATATGGATTCGACCATGATCGAGCAGGAATGCGTTGACGAACTGGCCGATGTTGCCGGGGTCGGGCCGCGCGTCGCCGATATCACCGCCCGTGCCATGAATGGAGAGCTGAATTTCCACGAGGCCCTGGTCGAGCGGGTCGGCCTGTTGGCGGGTTTGCGGGAGACGGTCATCGAGGACGTGTTGGAAACGCGGATCACCATGGCCCCCGGCGGGCGCGAACTGGTGGCCACGATGCGTGCCAATGGCGGCTATGCTGCGCTGGTCTCGGGCGGGTTCACATCCTTTACCGGGCCTGTGGCGGCGCGTCTGGGTTTCGACGAAGATCGCGCCAATACGCTGCTGGCTGAAGGCGGGGTTCTGACGGGGCATGTCGCGCTGCCGGTTCTGGGGCGCGAAGCCAAGGTCGAAGCCCTGCAAGAGATCGCCGCGGCCCGCGGGCTGACAACCGCAGATGTGATCGCGGTCGGTGATGGCGCCAATGATCTGGGGATGCTGCAACTGGCTGGCACCGGCGTAGCCCTGCATGCCAAGCCCGTCGTGGCGGCACAGGCGGGCATTCGCATCAATCACGGTGATCTGACCGCGCTGCTGTATCTGCAGGGTTACCGGGTTTCGGAATTCGTTACCGACTGATCGCGGATCCTATCCAGACAATGTGGCAAAGCGGCTGGCGATCGCGCCGTCGCTTTGCAAGACAGCGGCAAAGGCGCATGGGTCGCATATGTTCGAACTTACCGTGGAAATTGCCCTCCTGCTGGTGGCCGCAGGCTTTGCAGCCGGATTCGTAGATGCGATCGCCGGGGGTGGAGGGCTGATCACGGTGCCGGTGCTGATGCTGGTCGGCATGCCACCGGCTCAGGCTCTGGCGACCAACAAGGTGCAGGGTGCCTTCGGGGCGGCAACTGCCGCCGTCAGCTATGCCGCGCGCGGGCAGGTTGATCTGAAGTCGCAATGGAAGTCCGCACTGCTCGCCGGGCTTGGCGGGCTGGCGGGGGCGGGGCTTGTCAGTCATCTGCCGACCGATGCCCTGCGGGTGGTCTTGCCCGTGATCCTGATCGGAATCGCCGTTTTCTTTGCGTTGAAACCGGGCCTGAACGATCTGGACCGTATTCGCAGGATGGGGGCGGGGCTGTTTGCGGCTACCGTCGTGCCGCTGATCGGCTTTTACGACGGGCTGGTCGGGCCGGGGGCCGGATCCTTTTACATGATGGCCTTCGTAACTCTTGCCGGATATGGCGTCCTGAAGGCCACTGCCCATACCAAGCTGCTGAACTTGTTTTCAAACCTGGGTGGCCTGGCGATGTTTGCCATGGTCGGACAGCCGTTGTGGCTGGTCGGGATCATGATGGGAGGGGCCCAGATCATCGGAGCCGCGATCGGCGCAAGGCTGGCCCTGCGCATCGGTTCGCGGTTGATCAAGCCGCTGCTGGTCGTGACCTCGACGTTGCTGGCGCTGCGCCTCATCTGGCAATTGATCTAGCGACAAAGGAAAAAACCGACGCCCGCTCTGCCAAGGGGGCGCCGGCTGGTCTGCTTGCCGAAAAGGCGGTCATTGGGGGATGCCGCCTTCGAGGTCATTTCAACAGATGGACATGTCGATCCTGTGACGATCTGGCACGTAATGTGCGGTTCAGACCGGGAAACCGGGGGCGGGCCGCAGTTCGCCGGTCACCATGCCGCGCCAGTTCTTCATCGGATCGGTCAGCAGCTTGCCCACCGTGGGATCGGCCTTGTCCAGAACGCCCAGATGCACAAGAAGCGCAGTGATCGCGGCCTCGCTGGCGCGGGTGCCACCATCAAGAACCTTCAGCGCAATGCCCAGCCCCATCTCGGGAAGAATGGCGACATAGACCGCCTCGGCGCCGGTCTTGGCCGCCACACGGCCCCCGGTCGCGCGCATCAGCCGGGTGCAGGCACGGCCCTCGCCTGCCACCATCTCGGGGTGGGCACGCATGGCATCTACCAGCCGTTGCATGGCCTGCCCGCGCCGGTCCTGTGCAGGATTCGCAAAGGCGGCCATGGCGCGCCCCAGCCCTTCAAGACTACAGGACCAGTTGGGGGCCGAACATCCATCGATGCCATAGCCGGGGCTGGTTTCCCCGGTGACCTCTTCAAAGGCTGATCTGACGGCCTGCTGAACGGGATGATCGGGATCGACATATTCACTGCCGCCGCCCAGTTTGCGGTTCAGGGTCAGGAAACCTGCATGTTTTCCCGAACAGTTGTTGTGCAGCTGACAGGGCGATTCGTCGCTGCAGGTCAGGCGCCGGTTTTCATCCTTGTCCTGCGGCATATGGCTGCCGCAGCGGAAATCGCTTTCAGAGATGTCTATCGCGCGGATCCATTCATCCACGGCATCGACATGGATTCGCGCGCCGCTATGGCTGGCACAGGCCAGCGCAAGCTGGCGCTCGGTCAGGCGGGCGTCATCGGCTGCGCCGCTCTCGATCAGGGGAAGCGCCTGAATCATCTTGCAGGAGGATCGCGGAAAAATGATCTCGGACGGGCTGCCCCAGGCTTCCACAACGCCATGTCTGTCGCAGACCACGGCGTGGCCCAGATGCAGGCTTTCCCGCTGATTGCCGCGCCAAAGTTCGATTAATTCCGCAGAACGCATCACTGCTCCCCTGACATTTACGCGATTTCCTGACTTGCGCTCTTTTTTGCGCAATGATTTTGGCTATCCTGATTGCGGATGGTTGAAAAGACCAGCGCAATCAGGAAAAACGCCCGTCGAAGCGGCGAAATGAATGGCAGGAGGCCAGAGCATGAAAATCATTACCTTGCGCGCCATGGCGGCCATCGCGGTCATGTCAGCGGCAGGACTGAGCGGTGCCGTTGCGCAGGAATCCACGAATGTCGTGGCGACCGAAGGCGACTGGACCGTTTTTGCTGCCAGCAATCCCAAGGAATGCTGGGCAGTATCACCGCCCAAATCGACCCTGAACACCAGAAACGGCAAAGAGGTCGAGGTGATGCGCGGCGATATTCGCCTGTATGTTGCCTATCGCGCCGGTCAGAATGGCGAAGTGTCATTTACCGGTGGCTATCCTTTCGCACCTGACTCGACGGTCGAGGTCGATGTCGGAGGACAGAAATTCGATCTGTTCACCGAAGGTGAAAGTGCCTGGACCGGCAGTCCGAATGAAGACAGCAAGCTGATCGCTGCCCTGCGCGCCGGGGTCACGGCCGTGGTTACCGGGCGTTCGGCACGTGGCACCACCACGAAGGACACCTTCAGCCTGACAGGCGTGACCGCGGCGACGAATGCCGCCAAGGCGCGCTGCCAGTAAGCCCGGCCCGAGCGGGCATTCACGGGACCCTGCAAGGGGAGCGCCAGGACAGCGAGACAATGTCCTTAAGCGCGGCCGGTTGATTTCCGGCTGCGTTTGTCCTATGTGCGGTTCTTTCACGCGCAAACTTGGTGTCCCTATGTCTGCTCCGATCACGCAGGATGTCCTGACCATTCCCCGCAAGCTGCCGGAAGGTGGCCGGAAGAATATTGTCGGCTTGACCCGCGAACAACTGCGCGCGGCGCTGATCGAGGCCGGTACCCCGGAAAAACAGGCCAGGATGCGGGTCGGGCAGGTCTGGCAGTGGATCTATCACTGGGGTGTGCGCGATTTCGCGCAAATGACCAATCTGGCCAAGGATTACCGCGCCCTGCTGGACGAACGCTTCGAGATCGCGCTGCCCGAGGTCGTGACCCGTCAGGTCAGTGCCGATGGCACGCGCAAATACCTGCTGCGCATCGCGGGCGGGCATGAGGTCGAGGCGGTCTATATTCCCGAAGAGGGGCGTGGCACCCTTTGTGTGTCCAGTCAGGTTGGCTGCACGCTGACCTGCTCCTTCTGCCATACCGGCACACAGAAACTGGTGCGCAATCTGACCCCGGGTGAAATCGTCGGCCAGTTGATGGTTGCGCGCGACGATCTGGGCGAATGGCCCCAGCCGGGTGCGCCCCGCGACGAAACCCGTCTTGTCAGCAACATGGTCCTGATGGGCATGGGCGAACCGCTGTACAATTTCGAGGGCGTTCGCGACGCGATGCAGGTGGTGATGGACAATGAAGGTCTGTCGCTGTCGCGCCGCCGGATCACCCTGTCCACCAGCGGCGTCGTGCCCGAGATCGCCCGCACCGCCGAGGAAATCGGCTGCCTGCTGGCCGTCAGCTTCCATGCCACGACCGACGAGGTGCGCAACAAGCTGGTCCCGATCAACAAGCGTTGGAACATTGCCGCCCTGCTGGATGCCCTGCGGGAATACCCGCGCCTCTCCAACAGCGAGCGGATCACCTTTGAATATGTGATGCTGGACGGCATCAATGACAGCGACGAGGATGCGCGCCGGCTGGTGCGGCTGATCCGCGGCATCCCGGCCAAGATCAACCTGATCCCCTTCAACGAATGGCCCGGCGCGCCCTACAAGCGCTCCAGCTGGGAGCGGATCGAGTCCTTCGCCGACATCATCTACAAGGCCGGCTATGCAAGCCCCATCCGCACCCCGCGTGGCGAGGATATCATGGCGGCCTGCGGGCAGTTGAAATCCGCCACCGAGCGCGGGCGCAAGTCCCGTGCGCAGATCGATGCCGAGGCCGCAGGCTGACCCGCATCTCTGTCACGATCTGATTGCCGGGTCAGAACGCTTCTTTCGTCACAGAACGGGCCATGCCGCATATGGGTGCGGGCTGGCCCGTTTCCGGGTCAGCATTCGTCAGGTTTCCAGTTGTCGATGATCGCCAGGGCCTCATCGGCGGTTTCGACGAAATGCACCAGGTCCAGATCGGCATCACTGATGGTTCCGGCATCTGCCAATGCCTGCCAGTTGATGATTCCTTCCCAGAACTCGCGCCCGAACAGCAGGATCGGAATGGCCTTCATCCGCTTGGTCTGGATCAGCGTCAGGGTCTCGAACAACTCGTCCAGCGTGCCAAAGCCACCGGGAAACACGGTGATGGCACAGGCGCGCATCAGGAAATGCATCTTGCGCACGGCGAAATAGTGGAAATTGAAGCACAGATCCGGCGTGACATATTTGTTGGGCGCTTGTTCATGGGGCAGGACAATGCCCAGCCCGATGGAATGCCCACCGGCCTCATCGGCCCCCATATTGCCTGCTTCCATCACGCCGGGGCCGCCGCCGGTACAGATCACATATTCACGGCCATAGGTCTTCATGCTGCGCTCGGTCATCTTGCGGGCGAAGATGCGGGCTTCCTCGTAATATTTCGACAGGCTGGCCAGGGTCCGTGTGCGGGCCTGATCTGCCTGTTCCGGCGCGGGAATGCGCGCGCCGCCGAACATGACGACGGTGGATTCGATGCCGCGTTCATCCATGACCAGTTGCGGTTTCAGCAGTTCCAACTGCAAACGCACCGGGCGCAACTCCTCGCGCAGCAGGAAATCACGGTCTGTGAAGGCGAGGCGATAGGCAGGCGCACGGGTCTGCGTCGTGTCCGGCATCAGATCGGCGCGGGCCGCATCTTCATCGCTGTGGGGGAAGGGATGGGCGCGATCGCGGTCGTCGGTCTGTGTCATCGAAGCCTCGTCTCTGGGCCGGCGCGGATTGCGCGGCGTTACACTCAGGCTTATAGCCCTGATGTGACAGTTTCCAGCCGCACGACATATTTCAAGGAGAAGGCCCCGATGACCCAAGCTCTAGAGACCGCCATCGAGACCGCATGGGAAGACCGCGCCGCGATCACCAGCGCCACTACCGGTGAGGCCCGCGAGGCCGTTGAGGAAACCTTGAACGCGCTGGACAGCGGTGCGTTGCGCGTGGCCGAAAAGCGCGGTGCCGACTGGCATGTCAACCAATGGGCCAAGAAGGCGGTTCTGCTGTCCTTCCGCCTGAACGACATGGAAGAAATGTCGGGCGGCCCTCAAGGCGGAAACTGGTGGGACAAGGTGCCCAGCAAATTCGTCGGCTGGGGCGACAACCAATGGCAGGCCGCAGGCTTTCGTGCCGTGCCCGGTGCCATCGTGCGCCGCAGCGCCTTTATCGGCAAGGGCGCGGTCCTGATGCCCTCATTCGTGAACCTGGGCGCCCATGTCGGCGAAGGCACGATGGTCGATACCTGGGCCACCGTCGGCAGCTGTGCGCAGATCGGCAAGAACGTCCACCTTTCTGGTGGCGTCGGAATCGGTGGTGTGCTCGAGCCGCTGCAGGCAGGTCCGACCATCATCGAGGATGATTGCTTCATCGGCGCGCGGTCCGAGGTCGTCGAGGGCTGCATCATCCGCGAAGGCTCGGTTCTGGGCATGGGTGTTTATATCGGCCAATCGACCAAGATCGTCGATCGCGAAACGGGCGAAGTCATGTATGGCGAAGTGCCGGCCGGATCGGTCGTCGTATCGGGCACCATGCCGTCAAAGAATGGCGTGAACCTCTATTGCGCGGTGATCGTCAAACGGGTCGATGCCCAGACGCGCTCCAAGACCTCGGTGAATGAACTTCTGCGCGACTGAACGCGGCGGCGTGCCCAAGGCTGCCTGCCCCCTTGGGCGGGCGGCAACTGACCGGGGAGGGCCTGATGACGACATTGTATATCGATGCGGATGCCTGCCCCGTGAAAGGCGAAGCCGAACGCGTCGCGACGCGGATGCGGGTGCCGATGGTGCTGGTCTGCAATGGGGGGCTGCGGCCCTCGCAAAATCCACTGGTTTCTCTGGTCATCGTGGATGAGGGACCGGATGTCGCGGATCAATGGATCGCTGATCACTGCGGTGCCGGAGATGTCGTGGTGACCGCCGATCTGCCATTGGCTGACCGTTGCCTCAAGGCCGGTGCACGGGTTCTGAAACATGATGGCGAGGTGCTGACCGAGGCCAATATCGGCCCGCGTCTGGCCACCCGTGACCTGATGGCCGATATTCGTGCGGCCGATCCCTTCCATCGCGGTGGTGGTTCGGCCTTTTCCAAGGCGGACCGGGCGCAGTTCCTGCAAAGCCTGGATCGCCTGCTGTCCGCAGCGAAGCGGGCATGAAAGATCGAACGCCCTGAACCTGTGATGCGGTTGCGGCGTTGCATTCGGAAGACGGGTGGGGCGGGACATCGCGATCCTGCGTGAACAGGGGTGCAAATGGCAGACCGGCAATCTCTTCAGGAAATTCTGGACCGTTTCGCCCATGCCTCGGATCAGGACAAGACCAGCGTTGCCCAGGTGATGCGGGCGCTGGGGGACAGATCCTTTGCCGCCAATTTGCTGATTGCCGCCGCAACCGTGGTGTCGCCCTTGTCCGGGGTGCCCTTCGTTTCGACCATATGCGGCATCACCATTGCCATCATCTCGGCGCAGATGCTGGTTGATCGTGACCACCTCTGGCTGCCTGAGTTCCTGATGTCGAAACGGATCAAGTCGGGATGGTTGCGTCAGGCGGGGAAACATATCAGCAAGCCGGCGGGCTGGATGGATCAGATCACCCAGCCAAGACTTGTCTTTCTGGTTCAGCAGCCCTCGTTGTTCCTGTCGCAGCTGCTCTGCCTGCTTTGTGGGCTGGCAATGCCCTTCCTGGAGATCCTGCCGTTCACCTCGTCGATCATGGGAACGATCGTTTGCTTTTTTGCCTTTGGAATGCTGGCGAGGGACGGGCTGTTTACCCTCTTGGGCTATGGCACCACCCTGGTGCTGCCATTGACGCTGTTGCTGCTGTTGCGCTGAAGGGAAGACCTGTCCGCGATGGGGAGAGGGCGCATGGCCCGGCCATCGAGGCCGGGCCATGCGCCGCCCTTCTGCCGGCCTCGATGGCCGGCAGAAGGGCCACCCCTGTTCAGGTTCCGGGCTTGATCTTGTTCGCGGTTCCCTTGGCAAAGGCGTCCAGACGGGCTTTTGCGTCTTCTTGCGTATTGACCACGCCTGCGACGACGGCTTCGGCATAAGCCGCATCCAAAGCGCTCATGTTCTGCATATGGCTGATGGCCGAGCAGATGGCGAAGTTGGACAATGGCGGGTTCTGCGCGGCATTCCGTGCAATCTCTTGCGCCTTGGCAGCGGGGTCATCGACCAGATACTGGCACAGCCCGACGTCGACGGCTTCCTGCCCCTGGTACAGACGCCCCGACAGCATCATGTCGATCATGCGCGCCTTGCCGATCAGATCTGCGACGCGGATGGTCGCCCCGCCACCGGTGAACAATCCGCGCTGGCCCTCGGGCAGGCCGAAATAGGTGCCAGGTCCGGCCACCCGGATATGCGCGGCCGAGGCCAGTTCGAGCCCGCCGCCAACCACGGCCCCCTTGAGCACCGCGATCACCGGCACACCACCATATTCCATCTTGTTGAAGGCCTCGTGCCAGCGCAGGCAGACATGCATGAAATCGCTGGCCGAGCGGTTTTCGCGATGATGTTCCACCAGATCCAGGCCGGCACAGAAATGATCGCCATTGGCATGCAGGATCGCGGCGCGGATCCCCGCGCGTGGCAGAGTGACAAAGATATCCACCAGTTCGTCGATAGTCGCCAGATCAAGGGCGTTGCGTTTTTCCGGACGGTTGAGCGTCACGGTGGCAATGCCGTCGTCATCAACCTCCAGCAGGATGTTCTTCAGTTTCAGATCGGCAATATCACGCATCAGTTCCCCCGCTTTGACTCTGGTCTTTGCATAGCCTGCCAATGGCGGCGGGTATAGTGGCCAGCCCGATCAGCCCCCGATCAGCAGGATTGTGACCGGAATTGTCAGGATGCTGAAGGCCGTCGAAATCAGGATGGCGGTCGAGACTCGCTGTGCCGCAACGCCAAAATGCTGGGCCAGGATATAGACATTCCCCGCAACCGGCAGCGCGGCGGTCGCGACCATGACTCCGGCGGCAAAGTGGTCGACATCGAACAGCCCGAATGCGGCAATGGCGACTGCGGCGGGATGCAGCGCAAGCTTGGCAAAGCTGAGCCAGAGCGAGGGACCCAGCCGCCTGACCTGCAATGCGGCAAGGCTGGCACCAATGGCAAAGAGCGCTCCGGGTGTGGCGGCCGCTCCAAGAATCGACAGGAATTCATCCAGCGGACCGGGCCACGGCAGATGCAGCGATGACCATGCCAGGCCGGCCGCCATGGAAAGGATCATCGGGTTGGCCGCGATACCCCGCAGGACCGGGAAGAGGCTGCGCAGACGCAACCTTCCACTGCGTGCGCCATGCACGATCAGGGTGATCAGGGTCGAGAATATCAGCATGTCGATGGTCAGCACCATCAGAACGGGGCCGATCGCGGCCTCGCCCAGCAGAACCACCAGCATTGGCACACCCAGAAAGCCGGTATTCCCGGCAATGCAGCATTGGGCCTCCATCGCGGCTTCGGGCAGCGGCAGTCCGCGTCGTCGTGCGACCACCAGCCCGATCAGCCAGACCAGAAGTGAACCGCTCAAATAGGCCAGAACGAAGGGCAGGTCGAAGAGCGCCGGCAGGTCAAGCCGCGCGGCAAAGCGGAACAGCATCGCCGACAAGGCAAAGAAAAACACGAATCGTGTCAGCGCGGCTGCGGCATTTTCGGGAAACAGTCGCGTGCGCACCGCCATCCAGCCCAGGCCGATCAGCCCGAAAAAGGGCAGCGTCTTCAGGAAGACCTCAAGCATCAGCGATGGCGCGCCAGATTGTCAGCGAGCAGTCCTGTCTCCGGTCTCGGCCGCTGCCGATCTGCTGGACGATGTTGCAAGCTTTTCTCCTGCAGGTTGTGCCGGCTCATCCCGATCCGATCAGCACGCCGGTTGCAAAGACCAGGCCACCACCGACCACCACCTGCAAGGCGGCGCGCCAGAAGGGCGTCTGCATCCAGCGGTTCTGGATCCAGGCGATGGCCCAGAGTTCGACAAAGACGACGATGAAGGCAATGATCGTCGCGGTCCAGAAATGTGGAATCAGATAGGGCAGCGCATGTCCCAGCCCGCCGATGGCGGTCATCACCCCCGAAGAAATGCCGCGCTTCAGCGGAGAGCCTCGTCCCGACACCACGCCATCATCCGAGGCGGCCTCGGTAAAGCCCATGCTGATCCCGGCGCCAAGGCTGGCAGCCAGGCCGACAAGAAAGGTCGTCGAGGTGCTTTGTGTCGCAAAGGCGGCGGCAAAGATCGGTGCAAGCGTCGAGACGCTGCCATCCATCAGCCCGGCCAGTCCCGGCTGAACCCAGGTCAGCACGAACTCGCGATGGGCGACGGCATCTTCCTGTTCCCGCGCTTCGGGTGTCAGGTTCTGTTCGGTCAGATCGGTGGCGCGGGCTTCATGGCCGCGCTCTGCCGCGGCCAGATCACCCAGAAGCTTGCGCGTTCCGGCATCGCTGCTGACCTGCGCGGCGCGGGCATAGAATTCTGCCGAGTCATGTTCCATCAGCGCCGCTTCGCTGCGGATCGCCTCCAATGTCAGGTTCTGCATCATCCAGGCCGGGCGGCGTTTGTAATAGCCTGCCACATGTTCGCGCCGGATGACGGGGATCACCTCGCCGAAACGGGCGCGATAGGCCTCGATCAGGCGGCGGCGATGTTCGTCCTCTTCCGCGCCCATCTGCTCGAAGACCTCTGCCGTGGCGGCGTAGTCCTTGCGCAGGAAATCGGCCCAGTTGCGATAGATCTGCGCGTCATCCTCTTCCGAGGCGATTGCCAGTGCCAGCACCTCGCGTTCGGTCAGGTCCGAAAAACGTCTTTGATGTCCTGTGATCCGCATCATCCTGTTCTCTGTTCATTCCGTTTCGGGCGCATTCGGGTCGTCCTGCGACCTGTCGGGACCGCGTTCGATGACAAATTCGTGCTGGCCATCCCCCAGATCGCATGTGGTGACCATGACATGACCGGCACCGGCACAGAAATGCGGCACATCGACCACCGCCATCGGATCGCTGGCCAGCAGGCGCGCGCGGCCGCCCGGAGGCAACCCCTGCAGGATCTTGCGCAGCCGCAGAACCGGCAGCGGGCACAACATCCCCCGTGCATCGACCAGAACCGGCGCCGTCACGGGCGCTCTGCCACGGCCCGGGCGCACCAACGCCCCAGATCTTCTGGCGCGATGCGCTGTGCCAGATCACCGCTGAACTGCGCGAACGCCTGACGTTGCTGCGCAGGCACATGGAGGATGACCGGCAGGTCTTCGGAGGCAGCCTGTGCGATGACCGAACAGAATCCACGGCCCAAGGCCTCTTGCCGGCCGAATTTCGGCAGCACCAGCAGTTCAGCGCCCGCCATCCGCTGTGACACGCGCGCCGCTGCCTGTTCCAGCGCACCGGGGTCCAGACGGCAGCCCGTCGATCCCGTTCCGAGGGACTGGGAAATGCGAATGGGCGGCGCATCATCGCCAATCACGACGACATCCATGTCGCAGGCGCATTCGGGATCGGGGGTGCTGTTGACCTGCACCGCGCCAGCCACACGGACACCCTGAGCCGAAAGGTCACGTGCCAGCTGGCCCAGCAGATCGTCTGCTGCGCCGGGTTGCGCGTCTTCGTCCAGCCCGAACCACCCCATCAACATGTCACCATCCTCACTGCCAGGGTGCGGCGATCAAACGCCGCTATCCAATGCAAATTTCATCAAACCGTTGATGCCGTCCACGTCAAGTTTGCGCTTGAGCGCGGATGAAGTATTCGCGGCCGTCTTGTAGCTGACCCCCAGCTGATCCGCGATGGCCTGCAGGCTGAGCCCGCGCCCGATCAGGGCCAGCACCTGGCGTTCGCGATCGGACAGCGCTGCCAGCGGGTCGGCGCTGGCACCGGCGCGCAGCGTGGCCAGGGCCACGGCCTGCTTGGCGGACAGGTAGAATTCGCCCTGCTCCAGAGTTTTCACCGCATCGCGGAAATCGGCAGGCGGAGCGTGTTTGGACAGGAAGCCCTGCGCCCCCGCCTGCAGGGCGCGTGCGGCGAAGCCGGTCTGGTCATTCATCGAGAATACCAGAATGGCAACCTGGGGCAGAGCATCGCGCAGCGACAGGATCAGATCCAGACCGCTTGCGCCGGGCAGGTTGATGTCCAGAATGATCAGCGAGGGGGACAGCCCGTCAGATATCTGGCTCAGCGCGTCTTCGCCCGACATGGCCTGGGCGATCTGTTCATAGCCCAGATCGCGCAACAGCCTGTTTGCGCCCAGATGGGTGATGGGGTGGTCGTCGACGACCAGAACGGTCTTCATGTCATGGCCTCATTGCGTCTGCCCGCGTGGCAGGGCTGCTTCGATTGTCGTTCCGCTTCCGTCCGAGGTCAGCTGCAAACTTCCCCCCAGAAGGGTGATCCGTTCGCGCATGCCCGTCAGCCCGGTGCCTTCGCGATGCTGCCGGGGAAAGCCGGGCCCGTCATCAGACAGGATCATGCGCCAATGGGCCGGATCGGTCCAGACCCGTATATCGATCCGCCGCGGATGTGCATGTCGCAACGCATTGGTCGAGCCTTCCTGAAGGATCCGGAACAGGGTGGTCGCCGTCGGCTCGTCCGGTTCGGGCAGATCGGGCGCGATTTCCAGTTTGATCCGCGTGTCGGCAGCCATGCGACGCAGATCGTTCACATAGTCGCCAAAGACGACCGGCAGGGGCAGTTGCCCGATGGCCGCGGGACGCAGATCCTTCAGCAGGGCGCGGTTCACGCTGGAAATCTGGTCGGCAATCGCCATGATCGCCTCGGCCCCCTGCCGGTCATCTTCGGATTTCGCCCGGTCGCGCAGGGCCTCGGCCTCGACGCGCAGACCGAACAGGCAGGGCCCCATTTCATCATGCAGGTCGCGGGCAATGGACTTGCGTTCGTCATCGGCGCGGCTGACCACCTGACGTTGCAGGCGGGCACGATCGGTCTCGGCCTGTTCCAGCGAGGCCGCCAGGTGATCGACCTTCTCTGCCAGGGGGGCCAGATCCGGTTGCGGCAAGGCGCCGACGCGGGCGCTCAGATCGCCCTTCGCGATATCGGACAGGCGCGATGTGATCGCCGTCACCGGGCGCAGCGCCGCCCGCACCGCAAGCAGGATCAGCAAGGTCTGCAGCACCGAGGCCAGTGCCGCAAGGCCAAGCGTCTTGCGGATGTCGCGCCACGCCCGATCGATTTCACTCGCGGGATCGGTTGCGATATGGACGAAACCGCGCAGCCGGTCCTGCAGCCGGACGGGCAGGCGGGTTTCCAGGGCCTCGGGTGCAACCATGCGCACAAACCAATGCGGGGCAGTCGGGCCGTCCTGATCCGCATGCCCGATCTGGTGGATCACCCCGTCGCTGGCATCCAGGATGGCGATGCGGGTATGGCGCGGCGGCACCAGTCGCTCGGGCAGCATGGCCATCAGCCTGTCATCTGGCACCGCCCCCTGCATGGTGCCGATGGTCGCCAGAACCAGCGAGCGCGCCGTCTGCGCCGCCAGCCTGGTTTCCGTGGCGATTTCCCGGCGCAGCCCGTCCAGATTGGCCATGGCCAGCATGACGAACAGCATGCCCTGCACGACCAGAATGACAATGAGGATCCGTATGGTCAGAGACAGTCTTTTCATGATCGAGACCTTGGCCCAGCACGCGCGCTACTGAAAGGGTGTCTGACGCAAAAGCGGACTTTCGATCCGGTGGGCGAGCGCGTAAACGGGAAGAATGTGTGATTATGACTCGCTTGCCGCCCGAATCCATGCCCTGACCGAAGGCGAGACCGACGTGGTCGCGCTGATGGCGACGATGGCCTGTGAAATTCATCATTCCGATGATCGTTTCGACTGGACCGGTTTCTACCGTGTCACGGAACCCGAATTGCTGAAGATCGGGCCGTATCAGGGCGGCCATGGTTGTCTGGTGATTCCCTTCTCGCGCGGGGTCTGCGGCGCGGCGGCGCGCAGCGGTCAGCCCCAGATCGTGTCCGATGTCGATGCATTTCCCGGCCATATCGCCTGCAGCAGCAGCACGAGGTCCGAATTGGTCCTGCCGGTATTCGACCGCGAGAAGAGGGTGATCGGCGTTCTGGATATCGACAGCAATCAGAAAGATGCCTTTACCGAAGAGGATGCGGCCCGGCTGGGGCAGATCCTTGCGGGGGTCTTTGGACAGATCGGAGCATCGCAGGCAGCATGATCTGGGAAACCCTTGCCAATATTCCGGTCGGACAGCTTACGGCCTTCATCGCCGGCGGGCTGGTTCTGAATTTCGCCCCCGGTCAGGATGTGTTCTTTGCCAGTGCCTGCGGCATCCAGGGCGGTCCGCGTGCTGGTGTTCTGGCGGGTTTCGGGGTCGGCCTTGGCGTCCTGATGCATCTGGCCATGGCAACTGCGGGTCTGGGTGCGGTTGTGGCCGCCCATCCCGAGGCGCTGCGGGCCATCAAATATGCCGGGGCGGCCTATCTGCTGTGGCTGGCCTGGAAAAGCTGGAATGCCGGGCCTGTTGATCCTTCGGCGCGCGGCAGCGTGCGGCCGTGGAACATCATTAAACGCGGTTTTCTGTCCAATGCACTGAACCCCAAGCCCGTGCTGTTCCTGCTGGCTTTTCTGCCGCAGTTCACCAATCCCGACTGGGGGCCTGTCTGGCAGCAGATATTGGGCTTGGGGCTGATCTTTGCGCTGACCGGAACGCTGGTGACCATCGGGTATGGCATCGTCGGCGGCGTGGCGGGACATGTGATCGGCAAGCAGCTTGGCCTTGTGAACCGGATCGCGGCGGTCATGTTCGCGGGGCTGGCCATCCGTCTGGTCGCGAAATGAGCTTTGTCTACGCTCCGCCCATGGATGCGCCCGAGATCATCCATGCCGATCACGAAATTCTTGTCGTGAACAAGCCCTCGGGGCTGTTGTCGGTGCCAGGGCGCGGCCCTGAAAAGGCCGATTGCATGATCGAGCGTTTGCGCGGCGCGTTCCCGACCGTGCTGCTGGTTCACCGGCTGGATCTGGATACCTCTGGGGTGATGGTTTTCGGGCTGACACCCCATGCGCAGCGCAATCTGTCCCGGCAATTCGAAGAGCGGCGCACGAAAAAGGTCTATATCGCCCGGCTTGACGGGCGGCTGGAGCCCAAGACCGGGCGCGTGGATCTGCCGCTGATCGTCGACTGGCCCAATCGCCCGCGTCAGAAGGTCGATCACGAGACAGGCAAGCCCGCCCAGACCGATTGGCGCGTCATGAAGTCCAGCGATACCGAAACACGGGTGCGGCTGTTCCCCCTGACCGGACGCAGCCATCAGCTGCGGGTGCATATGCTCAGCACCGGTCACGTCATTCTGGGCGACCCGCTCTATGCCTCGGGGGCGGCGGCGGATCACCCGCGCCTGATGCTGCATGCCGAGAGCTTGCGCCTGAAACATCCCGACAGCGGGATGCAGATGACCTTCAGGGCGCCCGTGCCCTTCTAGGCCGGGCCAATCCCGCGACAGGGCTGCCCTTGCACCGGGCCATGCGCATGGATCCGGCATTTTCACGAACTTCGGCCCCCCTCATCGCGGCAGCGCGCCCCCGGCCCTTCGGACGAAAACGGTCGGATCGGTGGCCTGACGCGGAGGTGATCCAAATTGCGGGACGCAAGGGATCGCTCTGCGCTATGATGGCAAGAGTTTTGCAAGGGATAGAGTGCCATGAATGCGATGAAGACTTTTGTCCTTACCAGTCTGTTTGCGGGATGCGCTGCCGCCCAGGGTTTCAATGACCGTCCGCCCAATGGTTCGGACCAGGAACCGGCCTTTGAAAACCAGACCCGCGCACCGGCCCTGCCACGCGTTGCCGTGGCGCACAGGACGGTGGTGGATGGGCTGGAGCATCCATGGGGCATGGCGCAATTGCCCGATGGCAGCTGGCTGGTGACCGAACGTCCGGGCCGGTTGCGCCTTGTCGCGCCCGACGGAACGCTGTCGGCGCCGATCACCGGTTTGCCAAAGGTCGATGCCGAAGATCAGGGGGGCTTGCTGGATGTGATCGTCGGTGACGATTTCGCCGACACCCGCCGCCTGTGGGTCAGCTTTGCCGAACGCGATCCCGACAATCTGACCCATGTGTCGGTCGCCACCGGCGTCCTGTCCAAAGATGCGACCCGCGTCGAGGATGCCCGTGTCATCTGGCGTCAGACGCCCTATCCGTCGACGCTGCATTACGGATCGCGTCTGGTCCTGGACGACAAGGGCGGGCTGTTCGTCACCACCGGCGAGCGGGGCGGCAACGAATTCCGCCATGCCGCGCAGGATCTGCAGACGACCCTGGGAAAGGTCGTGCGGATCGACCCGCTGACCGGCGCGCCGATGGGCAAGCCCGGCGTTGCGGGTGCCCTGCCGGAGATCTGGTCCTGGGGGCATCGCAATATGCAGGGCGCGGCGCTTGCGCCCGATGGATCCCTGTGGACGACCGAACATGGTCCGATGGGCGGGGATGAGCTGAACAAGCCACAGGCCGGGCGCAATTACGGCTGGCCCGATGTCAGCTATGGCACCGAATACAGTGGCGAACAGATCACCGAGGGGCTGACGCAGAAAGAGGGGACCGAACAGCCGGTCTATTACTGGGATCCTTCGATCGCCCCCAGCGGGCTGGTATTCTATGAGGGAGAGATGTTCCCGGACTGGAATGGCGACCTGCTGCTGGGCGGATTGCAGTCAAGTTCGATCGTCCGCCTGAAACTGTCGGGGGATCGTGTCGTCGGAGAGGCGCGCTATCTGCAGAATGTCGGCCGGGTGCGCGATGTCGATGTGGCACAGGACGGTGCGATCATGCTGCTGACCGACGAGGACGGCGGCGCGCTGATCAGGATGACACCGCGCTGATCAGACCGGTTTCTGCAGGTCGTCCTCGGCATCCTCGGGCGAAAGACCCAGCGCATCCATGCCGGCCTCCAGCAGGTCGGACAGCTGCGGTTCGCCCATCAGGTAATCTTCGGTCGGTGTGGTGTTTTCCTCGCGCGCCGTGCGCATGGCTTCGTCCAGATCGGCGGCGTCGAAACTCTCCCGACCGATCCACATGACGGCGACAAGGCTGGCTTGTTCGTCTTCGTTCAACCCCGCGATGAAGTCATGCAGTTCGGTGCGGTTTCCGTGCTGTCGGCCGCCCCCCTGATGCGCCCAGGCATTGACGCCGCTGTCATATTCACGGGCACGGATGATCACATGGGCGATTTTTTCGGGGCTGATCTGAAGCATGAAAACCTCCTGCGGTTGCCCAGTTGTCGCGCCGCAGGGCGGGCGGGTCAATCCCTTCTGCCAAACAGCCTTTCGATATCGGACAGGCGCAGTTTGACCCAGGTGGGACGACCATGATTGCATTGCCCCGATTTCGGCGTGCGCTCCATTTCGCGCAGCAGGGCGTTCATTTCCTCGGCACTCATGCGCCGCCCGGATCTGACAGAGCCATGGCAGGCCATCGAGGACAGCACCGCGTCGATCCGCGCGCGCAGGCGGTCCGAGGCCCCCTGATCGCTGAGATCGTCCAGGATGTCGCGGATCAGCGCCGGGCCGTCCAACCGGGTCAGCATGGCGGGGGTTTCGCGGATGGCAATGGCGCCGCCGCCGAAAGCCTCGATGATCAGGCCCAGTTCTGCCAGTTCGTCGCGGATCGACAGGATGCGTGCGGCATCGGATTCGCTCAGCTCCACGATCTCGGGGATCAGCAGCGCCTGTGACGGGATACCATTGCTGTCGGCCTGCGCTTTCAGACGCTCATAGACCAGGCGTTCATGGGCGGCATGTTGATCGACGATGACCAGCCCATCCTCGGTCTGGGCGATGATGTAATTCTCGTGAATCTGCGCGCGGGCCGCACCAAGTGGGGCCAGGACCTGGCTGTCATCCGTGGCGGTTTCCTCGAAGCGGGCCGATGGGGTTTCGGCAAAGCCGTGGTCGGGCGCGGGGGAAGCGGGGACCGGAGCCTGCAGGTCGAATGAGGCCCGTCGTGCCGTGGCCGAGGGGCGGTATTCCATCTGATAGCGCCGCGCCGACGAGGGCTGGCTGGCCTCGGGCTGAAATGCCGCCAGCGTCGCATCCCCCACCGTTGACGAAGCGCGATGCCCGGCATTGGCCAGCGCATGCCGCAGGGCCGAAACCACAAGGCTGCGCGCGGCCGAGGGATCGCGAAAGCGGACCTCGGCCTTGGCGGGGTGGACATTGACATCGACCAGCTGCGGATCGCAGGTCAGATACAGAACCGCGGCGGGATATCTGCCTGAAGCCAGCACATCCATATAGCCTGCGCGCAACGCCCCGGTCAGCAGCTTGTCGCGTACCGGCCGCCCGTTGACATAGAGATGCTGGGCCACCGCAGCCCCGCGCGAATAGGTCGGCAGCGCAGCAAAGCCGGTCAGGGTGATGCCCTCGCGTTCGGCATCGATGGGGATGGCGTTGTCGATGAAATCGTGGCCCATGACCTGCGCCAGCCTTGCCTGAAGGGCTCCGAACAGATCGCCCTGTTCGGCATCGGCACGAAACAGGCTGCGGCCATCGGCGCTGAGGGTAAAGCCGACATAGGGTTCGGCCATGGCCAGCCGTCGCATCGTGTCGGTCACGGCCTGCGTTTCGGCCCTGTCGCTGCGCATGAACTTGAGCCGCGCAGGCGTGGCATGAAACAGGTCGCGCAATTCGACCACCGTACCGCGATTTCCCGCCGCCGGACGCACGGGACCGACCTTGCCGCCCTTCACCGAAATCTCGGCTCCCTCGGCCCCGGCCGCGCGCGAGGTGATGGTCAGCCGCCCCACCGCACCCAGTGACGGCAGGGCTTCGCCGCGAAAGCCGAAACTGTTGATGGCCAGCAGGTCGCTGCCGTCGATCTTGCTGGTGGCATGTCGCGAAAGGGCCAGCGGCAGATCTTCGGCGGTCATGCCACAGCCGTCATCGCTGACCCGGATCAGGCGCTTGCCGCCCTGATCAATGGTGACATCGATCCGTTCCGCCCCGGCATCCAGCGCGTTCTCGACCAGTTCCTTGACAGCCGAAGCAGGGCGTTCGACCACCTCGCCCGCGGCGATACGGTTCGCCGTCGCATCATCCAATTGGCGGATGATCGGGCGGATGTTGGGGGCGTGGCGGGTCATGCGTCCATATCTAGCAGTTCTCGGGATGAGTCGAAAGTTCCTCGTCACGGTTCCGGGTGCCGTTGCAACCAATATGCCTGCGGATCGGTTGACTGTTGAGATCGAATGAACAGGAAAGGAAGATCGCCATGACGACCGTTCAGATGATGCTTGTTGGTGTGGCCTCGGTCGCGCTTGTCGCCTGTGGGCAGAATACCGCGACCCGGGCGACCACCGGTGCCGCGACAGGTGCCGTGGTGGCGGGGCCGGCCGGTGCCGTGGCAGGTGCCGCGCTTGGGGGAAGCGGCGCGGTGCAGGTCAAATAAGTCGTGATCCCGGCCCCTGATGCGTGGGGCCGGGATCGGTTTCCGGGTCAATCCTGTCCGGCATCGTCTTCGGTCTGGACACCTTCGGGGCGCCCGACCAGCACGAAGCGCAACTCGTCGGACTTCAACAGTCGCTGCGAGACGCGTTTGACGTCATCGGCGGTCACGGCCTCGACCCTGGCATTGCGGGTGTTGATATAGTCGATCGGCAATCCGATCAGCTGCATGCCCGACAGGATCGAGGCGATCTTGCCATTGCCATCAAAGCGCAGGGGGTATTCGCCGGTCAGATAGGTCTTGGCATCGGCCAGTTCCTGTTCGCTGACGCCCTCTTGCCCCATCCGGTCCCATTCGGCGCGGATCAGGTCGATCGCCTGCCCGGTCGTGGCATTCGATCCGGCCATGCCTCCGCGCCATGTCTGCCCATAGATTCCGGTGGCAAGCCCAGTGCCGACACCATAGGTCAGCCCGCGCTTTTCGCGGATTTCTTCCATCAGGCGCGAACTGAAACCGCCACCGCCAAGGATGTGGTTGGCGACATATGCCGCGAAATAGTCAGGGTCGTCGATGGGCAGGCCCGGCCCGGCAAAGCTGACGATGGTCTGCGGGCTGTCCCAGTCGATGACGGTAACACCACCAGTCAGCTGCAGTTGGGCCTGTTCGGGCAGGGGGGCCGTGCCCTTTTCAGGCAGGCCGCCCAGAATCTTGTCCAGCATCAGGCCCAGTTCCTCGGGGGTGATGTCGCCTGCGGCGCCGACCACGACGCGATCCCGCGCCAGTACACGGTTCTTGGCGGTGACCAGATCCTTGCGCGTCAGGGCTGCCACGCTGTCGGGCGTCCCATTGATCGAGCTGCCATAGGGGTGATCGCCCCATGCCTGACGAGCCATTTCCTTGGCGGCAATGGATTGCGGATCGCTGGCTTCCGAGCGGATGATGGCCTGAACCTGCGCCCGGACCCGTTCTACCGCACTGTCATCAAAACGGGGCTGAGCCAGCGCCTGCGCCAGAAGACCGGCGGCCTCATCGCGGTTTTCGGTCAGCGCCTGCATCGAAATGCCAAGCGAATCGTCAGAGACATCGAAATTCAGCCTTGCGCCCAGATCTTCCAGCGCCTGGGCATATTCTGTCGCATCCAGCTTGCCCGCGCCCTCTTCCAGGGTGGCGGTCATCAGGTTGATGGCTCCGCGCTTGCCGGGGGCGTCAAGGCTGGCACCGCCCTTGAAATCCAGCTTCAGCGCCACGAAGGGGATGGAATGATCTTCGACCAGCCAAGCCTCGACCCCTTTGGGTGATGTGACCTGCTGGATGTCGATGGCATGGGCGGGAACGGCAAGAACCGCCAGAAACAGGGCGAAGGCGGCACGGATCATTTCTGCACCTCGGATTGGGTTGCTGCATGGGCGGGCGGCGTCTTGGCCTTGACAGGCGTTGCGCCGGCGGGCTGCTCTGGCGGGGCGGGCAGCAACCAGCCTGATACCGTGGCCTTGCTGTTCAGCAGGCTTGCGGCGGCCTTGCGAATATCGTCTGCGGTGACAGCGGCCAGGATGTCGGGCCAGTCATTCACATCGTCGATGGTCAGCCCGATGCTGAGGCCCTGACCATAATCATAGGCGCGGCCATGGGCTGAATCGCGGCTGTAGATTTCCGCAGCGCGGATACGGGTCTTGACCCGTTCAAGGTCCGCTTCATCCGGTCCCTGCTTCAGGAATTTCGCCAGCGCCTCGTCCAGCAGCCGTTCCGCGCGCGCGGGGTCGACATCATCGGCGGGCACCATGGTCAGGGTGAAGGTCGTGGGATCGACGGACAGCCCGTCATAGCTGGCATTGATCCACAGCGCCTTGCCCGGCAAGGCAAGCTCGCGCCCCAGAACCGAGGTCTGCATGGAGCCGCCAAGCAGTTCGGCAAGAATGGTCAGCGCCGCTGCCGGAGCCTGATCGCCGGGATTGCGTTCCGTCGCAAGATAGCTGCGCGTGAAGGTCGGCTGGGCGACGCGCGGATCCTGCATTTCAATGCGCCGGGGGGCGCGTTGTTGCGGTTCCTGAGGCCGCAGGCGAGGGGTCGTGTTACCCTTGGCGGGAATGTCGCCATAAAATTCCTCGGCCAGTTCCCGCGCCTTTTCAGGGGTCACATCACCGGCCAGAATCAGCACCGCATCATCAGGGGAGTAATGGGCGTCATACCAGGCGATGGCGTCTTCGCGGGTCAGCCCCTCCATTTCCTGACGCCAGCCGATGATCGGGCGGCCATAGGGATGGTTGTAGAACTGGATCGCATCGCGTTCCTCGGCGAACAGGGCGCGCGGGTCGCTGTCGACACGCTGCGCGCGCTCTTCCAGAACCACCTGCCTTTCGGCCTGCCAGTCATCTTCGCCGATCTTCAGATTGGCCATGCGGTCGGCCTCCATCTCCATGATCAGCGGCAGCCGGTCCGAGGCGATGCGCTGGAAATAGGCCGTGTAATCATAAGAGGTAAAGGCGTTGTCGCTGCCGCCATTGGCGGTCACGGTCTTCGAGAATTCGCCCGGCTCCATCTTGTCCGTGCCTTTGAACATCAGATGTTCCAGATAATGCGCGATGCCCGATTTGCCCGGCACCTCATCGGCGGCCCCGATCCGGTACCAGACCATCTGAACCACGACCGGCGCGCGGTGATCCTCGATCACGACGGTCTCAAGACCGTTGGGCAGGGTGAAATGGCTGATGTCTTCCGGCATCTCGGCCACGGCGGCCGGCGGTGCCAGCAACAGCATCAGCGGCAGGGCGACGGATAAGGCGAATGGGCGCATTGGGGGGAACAACCTCCTCTTTCCTGCGAAGAAATCTGAACGCAGGCGGCTGCAGGCGCAAGCCTGACTCGCGCTAATGTGTGGCATGGTGACCGGAAAGCGGCTCGCGGCCTGTGTCTATGCCGGCGTCACGGTGACCGGAAGGCACAGGGGGCCATGCGCCTGAAGTCCGGTTTTCCAGAGCACTGAACCTGACAGCCTGATGTCGGAGGTGCGCGTCAGCAGGGCAGAAAACAGGATGTCCATGTTCAGTCGTGCCAGATTGTTGCCAAGACAGACATGGGGACCCGCGCCAAAGGCCAGATGGACATTCGGTTTGCGCGCAATGTCGAAACTGTCGGGACGGTCGAAGGCGGCGGGGTCGCGGTTGGCGCTGGCGTAAAGCAGGCCGAATTTCGTGCCCCTGGGCCAGTCGCGCCCGCAAATCGTCAGGTCTTCGCTGGCGAAACGGTGAAAGAACGGCAGCGGCGCGGCATAGCGGAACATTTCCTGCACCGCCGTGGGCATCAGGCCGGGGTCGCTGCGCAGGCGTGCCATCTGCTCGGGGTTGACCAACAGGGCATGCAGGCCACTGCCCATCACATCTATCGTCGATCCGTGACCGGCATGCAGGATCTGCATCACGGTGGCGATCAATTCGTCATGGGTCAGCAGACCGGCCACTTCGGCGCCGATCATTGCGCTGATCAGATCATCGCGCGGCGCGACCTTGCGGCGCTGATAGAGGTCTTGCAACAGGTCGTGAAAAAGCCGCGTGGCTTCCTCGGCGCGGGCTTTTTTGGCGGCGCTGCGGTCAATGTCGAAATAGCTGACCACATCTTCGGACCAGCGCGTCATTTGTGGTGCCAGTTCCGGGTCGGTGCCGATCAGATGGCCAATGACCTGGCCGGGAAGATCTGCAGCAAGACCGGCGATGAAATCGAAAGAGCGTTGCTCCAGAATTCGATCCAGCGACCGGCAGACGTAATCCGTGACCCATTCGCGCAGCGATTCCAGCCGGGTCTTGGTAAAGAAGGGAAAGACCGCCCGGCGCAGCCGGTCATGGTCGGGGCCGTCGATTTCCAGCATCGAGGTCTGCACGAAGCGTTCGTGAAACGGCATGTCGTGAAAATTTGCCGCGACCTGCAGGCGGCGGCGTTCCTCGGGCGTGGCGAAGCTTTCGGTGCCGCGCACCATGCGCCGGTCCAGTGCGATCTGGCGCACATCTTCGAAACGCGCGGCCAGATAGCCGTCAAAGCCGGGCCAGAAGGGCAGGCCCTTCTGGCTGCGCAGGGCGGCATAGCTGGGCCAGGGGTCTTGTCCGAACACGACCGAAGTCGGATCGAAGCCGGGGATCATTCCGTTTCCGGTGCCGGAGATGTCGATGTGCGTGCGCCGGCCCGCTGCCAGCGCAGCTGTTCGGATTCCGCATCCAGTGTCATGGAGCGATAGGCGCGCAGATAGACCGAGGTGCCAAACAGTGCCTCCAGCGGACGGCGAGAATGGCGCGAACGCCATTTCAGATCGGCCTCGGCCAATTCGGTGCGGATCGCGGGATTGGTGCCGCGGCGCGCGGCATAGGCCACCAATGCCTGATCCGATGCCGAGATGCCCTGATCGGTCAGCCGTGCCGGATTTCCGCCAAGCGCGGCGACGGCATCGGCCTGCGGTGTCGGATCGGTGATATTGCTGCCTCCCGGCGTCGGGGACGGCAGAATCGCCAGATCCGGCGGCATGGACAGGGGTTTGGTCGGCAGGATGGCGAATTCATCCGGGCTCGACTGGCCGGATTCGATGTTCATCAGATGCGGATCGCCGCTACAGGCTGCCAGCCCGGTCGTCAGCGCGACGCTGATCATCAGTGCAAATGCCCGCATTCCTCGCCCCTTTGTCATTCGTGCCCGTTCTAGCGTTATTTTTCGCCGCCGTCACGGGGGTTGTCCCCGGTCTTTGACGCTGGTGCCGACGAAGGGCTGGCCGCCTTCCTGCCACGCGGTTTGGCGGTGGGTTTCGAGGCGGTCCTGGTGGCGGCCGGGTTCTTCTGCGGCACCAGAACAAGCGCGATGGCCCCGGCGAAAATCGCGATGTCGGCGACGTTGAAGCTGTAGGGGTTCTGCCAGCCGGGCAGCGACATGTTCAGGAAATCCGCGACCGCGCCATAACAGATCCGGTCGATCACGTTTCCGATGGCCCCGCCGATCAGAAATCCCGCCGCGATCCGGGCCAGCAATCCTGCCGCACTGCGCCAGATCCAGATCCAGACCCAGGTGCAGATCACCACCGCCACCGCGATCAGAATCCATCGCGTCAGATTCTGATCCGAAGCCATCAACCCGAAATTCACGCCCTGATTCCACGCCATGCGCAGGTTCAGCCAGGGCGGGAATACATCCAGATTTCGGACCTCATCCAGATGCAGGCCGTGAACCACCAGATATTTCAGCGCCTGATCCAGCACGATGACGGCAAGGGCGATCCATGCCGTCAGGCGCATGTTCGCGCGCACAGGCGGGCTGGGCTTGCGCGGCGCGCGGGGGCGCTTGGGTTTGGGTGCCGGTTCCGGCGCAATCTCCAGCGGGAGTTCCTGTTGCATCAGTGCCTGAAATGTCGCTGTCCTGTGAACACCATCGTTAGGCCAAGTTTGTTGGCCGCTGCAATCACTTCCTCATCGCGCATCGATCCGCCGGGCTGGATCACCGCCTTGGCACCGGCTTCGGCGAGGGCTTCGATGCCGTCGGCAAAGGGGAAGAAGGCATCCGAGGCCACGGCCGAGCCGATGGTCAGCGGCTGGGACAGGCCAAGCGCCTGGGCCATGTCTTCGGATTTGCGCCGACCGATGCGGGTGGAGTCAACGCGGCTCATCTGGCCTGCGCCGACACCCACGGTGGCCAGATCCTTGGCATAGACGATGGCGTTGGATTTCACATGTTTGGCGACGGTCCATGCAAAGAGCAGATCGTTCAGCTCTTCGGCACTGGGCTGGCGCTCGGTCACGATCTTCAGCGCGTCGCGGCTGACATGGCCATTGTCGCGAGACTGGGCCAGAAAGCCACCCGCAACCTGGCGGAAGGTCATGCCGCCCGCACGCGGATCGGGCAGGCCGCCGGTGGTCAGAAGGCGCAGGTTCTTCTTGGCGGCGAAGATGCGCTTGGCATCTTCATCTGCATCGGGGGCGATGACGACTTCGGTAAATATCTTCACGATTTCTTCGGCGGTTGCCCCGTCCAGCGGCTGGTTCAGCGCCACGATGCCGCCGAAGGCCGAGGTCGTGTCGCAATCGAAGGCGCGCTTGTAGGCCTCGATGGCGCTGTCGCCACGCGCAACGCCGCAGGGATTGGCGTGCTTGATGATCGCGCATGCCGGACCATCGGCGGGATCGAATTCCGCGACCAGTTCAAAGGCGGCGTCGGTGTCGTTGATATTGTTGTAGGACAGTTCCTTGCCCTGCCATTGCTGCGCGGTGGCCACGCCGGGGCGGCTGTCTCCGGTCACATAGAAGGCGGCCTGCTGATGCGGGTTTTCGCCATAGCGCAGGCTTTGGGCCAGCGTGCCGGCAAAGGCGCGGCGGCGCGGCGTTTCCTCGCCGATGGCCTGCGCCATCCATGTGCTGACAGCGGCGTCATAGGCAGCGGTGCGCGCATAGGCGATCTGGGCCAGACGCTGGCGGAAGGCCATGGTGGTGTGGTCGTCATTGGCGTCCAGTTCGGCCAGCAAGGCGTCGTAGTCCTGAACATCCACGATCACGCTGACAAAGCCGTGGTTCTTGGCCCCCGCGCGGATCATGGCCGGCCCGCCGATGTCGATATTCTCGATGCAGTCTTCATAGGCCGCGCCCTTGGCCACGGTTTCCTCGAAGGGATAGAGATTCACCACCAGCAGATCGATGGGCCCGATTCCATGGGCCTCCATCGCGGCCAGATGTTCCTCGTTGTCGCGCAGCGCCAGCAAACCGCCGTGAACCTTGGGGTGCAGCGTCTTGACGCGACCATCCATCATTTCGGGAAAGCCGGTGACATCTGCAACATCGGTTACGGTCAGCCCGGCCTCACGCATGGCCTTGGCGCTGCCTCCGGTGGACAGAAGTTCGATGCCACGGGCAGCAAGCTGGCGCGCGAAATCGATGAGGCCGGTCTTGTCGGATACCGAGATCAGCGCGCGTTTCAGGGCGACGGGATGGGACATGGCAGGGCCTCGCAGATGGATTTGCCGCTGAACTATCGTTCTGGCGCGGGAAGGTCCAGCGTCACAGGCCGCTTCAGGCGGGCTTTTGCAGTCTTGCCATGTAAAAGCCGTCCATTCCGCCCCGTTCCGGCCAGTAATCGGGCCGCAATCTGATGCCGCCTTCGGGGGTGATCCAGGCGGGCTCTGCGCCCGGCAGGGTCACGGGTTCCACGGTCAGCCCCGGATGTCGGGCCAATGCGGCCTTGATCTGGGCCTCGCCCTCATCGGGCAGAAGCGAGCAGACGGCATAGACCAGCCGCCCGCCGGGCCGCAGCAACTCCAGCGCATGGTCGATCAGCCGTGATTGCAGCGCGACCAGCTGCGCCATGCCCGACCCGTCACGCAAAAAGGGCAGATCGGGATGGCGCCGAATGGTTCCGGTGGCCGAACAGGGGGCGTCCAGCAGGATCGCGTCAAGGGGCTGTTCGGGTTTCCATGTCAGCGCATCGGCGCGGGTCAGATTGGCCGACAGACCGCAGCGCGACAGGTTTTCGGCGACGCGTTTCAATCTGGCCGAGCTGATGTCTATGGCGGCGACCTTGGCCCCGGCAGCGGCAAGCTGCATGGTCTTGCCCCCCGGTGCGGCGCAGAGATCGGCGATATGTTCATCGGGCTGCGGGTCCAGCAGGCGCACCGGCAGCGCGGCGGCGGCGTCCTGCACCCACCAGTCGCCGGATTCAAAGCCCGGCAGGGCGCTGACCTGCACCTGTCCGCGCAGGCGCAGGGATCCGGTCGGCAGGGGCTCGGCATTTTCAAGAGTCGTGGCTGTTGACTTGACGGTCAGATCCAGCGGGGCGGCATTTTGATGGGCGGCCTCGATGGCGATCGCGGCATCTTCGCCATAGGCGGCCACGACGGGGCCGCGCAGCCAGTCCGGCATCGGCTGGGGCGGCAGATCCTGCCATCCCTGATGCCGGGACACCTTGCGCAGCACGGCATTGACCATGCCCGCTGCGGCATTGCCACGTTTCCCCAATCCACGGCAGAGCGTGACATTGGCATGCACCACGCCATGCGCGGCCCCGCCCAGATGCAGCAGTTCCACCGTCCCCAGCCGCAGCACATCGGCGATCTGCGGGGCGGGCTTGCGGCTGACGTAATCGGCAAGGACAAGATCGGCGCGGGATTGATGGCGCAGGGTCTCGGCCGCCAGCCTTGCGGCGCGGGCCTGTTCCGATGGCGTCAATGCCTTCAGGGAAGCGGATTGGTCCGCCAGCGACAGGCCGTCGCGCACGCCCTGCAGCAATGTCAGCGCTGCCTTTCGCGCCTTGTCTTCACCCGGCTTTGCCAAATCGCTTTCCTTCGCTTACATCTTTGATGAAAGAACAAGCGTGATCCTTACGCTGAATGAGAGGATGTTTCCATGAGTGATCGGTCCGAATTGCCGCCCGCTGCCCAACGCGCGCTTGCCGAGGCAGAAGAACGCCGCAAGACCGCAGCCCGGAAAGCCGCGCTGCCCAAGGAATACGGAGGGCGTGACGGCCCCGAACCGGTCCGTTTCGGCGACTATGAGAAGAACGGCCTGGCGGTGGATTTCTGAAAATGGTTGATTGGCTGCGTGAATCGGCGGTCCGGCAGGGACGCGCCATGCTGGCGGGAATTCTGGACCCGATTGACCAGACCGAAGCCTATCTTGATGCCGCCCGCTCTCATCCCGATGGCAAGCGCATCTATGCCCGGATCACGGCTGCGCGTGCGCGTTCCGAAGCGGTTGCCGCCCATGATCGCGCCAAATCCGATCAGCGCAAATGCGTTCTGGATGGCGTGGCCATCAACTGGAAGGACAATGTCGATTCCGGCGGTACGCTGACCGAGGCGGGGTCGCGGCTGCTGGAGGCGCGGATCCCGCGCAAGGATGCCACGGTGCTGTCGCGCGCCGCGCGCGAGGGGCTGGTGTGTCTGGGCAAGACGCATATGAGCGAACTGGCCTTTTCGGGTCTGGGCCTCAATCCCAGCACGGCAACGCCCCCCAATGCCCTCGACCCGGATCTGGCACCGGGCGGCTCGTCCTCGGGGGCGGCTGTGTCGGTGGCGCTGGGGCTGGCTGCGGCGGCGATAGGAACAGATACCGGTGGTTCGGTGCGGGTGCCCGCAGCCTGGAACGGGCTGGTCGGGTTCAAGCCGACCCATGATGCGGTGCCCGAAAAGGGCGTGGTGCCGCTGTGCCGGAAATTCGATGTCGCAGGCCCCATTGCCCGCAGTGTCGAGGATTGCGCCGAGCTTTTCGCCGTCATGGCCGGAGATCGCGGTGCCGATCTGCATGGTGCCAGCGCTCAGGGGCTGCGCCTGATGGTTCTGGAAGGGCTGCCCTTTGACGATGCCGATCCGGCCCCGCTTGTCGCCTTTCAGGATGCGCTGGAACGTCTGGGCCGGGCGGGTGCACGGATCACCCATGTTTCCAGCGACTGGATGGATCAGGCCATGGCCCTGTCTCCGCAGCTTTTCGCGCCGGAAGCCTATGGGATCTGGCGCGCCCAGATCGAGGATGCGCCGGAACTGATGTGGACGCCGATCCTCGAGCGTTTCCGGGGCGGGGCGAAGGTCGGTGCCGCGGATTACGTTGCCGCCTGGGAGCAACTGGTGCGCATTCGCCGCAAATGGATCAAGGAGGTCGCGTCAGGCTATGATGCGGTCGTCTTGCCGACCGTGCCGATCCTGCCGCCCGGCACCGACAGGCTGTTGCGCGACAAGGATTACTTTGTGCAGGCCAATCTGCTGGCCCTGCGCAACACCCGCATTGCCAATGTGCTGGACCTGCCTGCCGTGACCCTGCCCACCGGACATCCGGCCTGTGGCATCATGCTGATGGGCCATGCCGGTCGCGACCGGCACCTGCTGCGCGTGGCCGCGGGGGCCGAAGCCAGCCTGGCTGTCATCTGAGCATCCTCTGCAACACTGCCCCGCCTTTCCCGGGCTTTGTCTGGACGCAAGAGGGGGATCAGGCTAAAGTTCCGGGCATTCAACGGGGCCAAAGACCCCGAAAGCGAGGCAGATATGGCAATTCCCGAGCGGTTCTCGAACCTGCCCGACTATGCGTTTCCGCGGTTGCGGTCGCTGTTGTCCGGCGTCGAACCGGGCCTGCAGGCCGATGAGGCTCCGACGGTTCTGACCATCGGCGAGCCGCGCCACCCCATGCCCGACTTCGTGGCGGCCGTGATGGCCGATCATGTCCATGAATTCGCGAAATATCCCACCAACGAGGGGACGCCAGGATTGCTGAACGCGATCGGGACATGGCTGCAGCGTCGCCATGATCTGGATGTCGCGCCGGAACGGATCATGGCGCTGAACGGTACGCGCGAGGGACTGTTCAACGCCGCGCTGGCACTGTGCCCCGAGCGCAAGAACGGTCAGCCGCCGGTCGTGCTGGTGCCGAACCCCTTCTATCAGGTCTATGCCGTGGCGGCGGCCTCGGTCCAGGCGCAGCCGGTCTTTGTCTCGGCCATGCCGGAAACCGGGAATCTGCCCGATTACGAGAGTCTTTCCGAAGACCTGTTGAGCCGCACGGCCATCGCCTATCTGTGCTCGCCCGCCAATCCGCAGGGGGCCATTGCCTCGCGCGACTACCTGCAGCGGCTGATCGCCCTGGCAGAGCGCCATGATTTCCTGATCTTCGCGGATGAATGCTATTCCGAGATCTATCGCGATGCACCGCCTCCGGGCGCGCTGGCTGTGGCCACCGAAATGGGGCAAGCCGACCGCGTCGTGATGTTCAACTCATTGTCCAAACGGTCGAATCTGCCGGGTCTGCGGTCGGGATTCGCCGCTGGCAGCGCGGAAAACATCGCGCAGATGCGGCGTTTGCGCAGCTATGCCGGGGCGCCGCTGTCCCTGCCCGCGCAGAGGGTCAGCGAAGCCGCCTGGCTGGATGAGGATCACGTGATCGCCAGCCGCAGCATGTATCAGCGGAAATATCAGATTGCGGACCGCGTGCTGGGAAATGTGCCGGGATATCGCCCGGTGGATGGCGGTTTCTTCCTGTGGTTGCCTGTCGAGGATGGCGAGGAAGCAGCGATCCGCCTGTGGTCCCGGGCCGGCATACAGGTCCTGCCGGGCGCATATCTGTCGCGGGAAGTTGACGGGGTGAATCCGGGGCGCGGTTTCATTCGCGTCGCATTGGTGGCCGATGAGGCGCAGACCGAAGAGGCGCTGACCCGGCTGCGCGGGATATTGTACGATGACGTCTGAGTGCAAAGAGGGATAACGGGATGGCAAGCTGGCAGGCAAAACACCGCGACCCGCTGTTCGACCAGAACACGAAAGCGGCACTCGAGCGTCGTGGCAAGGAACTGGCCGGTGCCGGGCTGGTCATCCTGGGAATCCTGATCGCGATGATGCTGGGCAGCTGGTCGGCGGACGATCCCAGCTTCCTCTCGGCCACCGATATGCCGGCGCAGAACATGCTGGGCAGTTTCGGTGCCTATATCGCCGCGCCGATGATGATGATTTCGGGCTATGGCTCATGGATGCTGGTTGTGGCCCTGGTTTTCTGGGGCCTGCGGCTGATGCTGCACAAGGGTGAAGAGCGGCTGATGCGCGGGATCTTCACGCCGCTGGCCATTGCGCTGGCCTCGATCTATTGCAGCACCCTGTCACCGCACCCCGCATGGCAGCAGAATTACGGTCTGGGCGGGCATTTCGGCGACATGGTGATGGGCGCCATGCTCAGCATCCTGCCGATGAAGGCGCAGATCGGGATCCGTTTCGCGGGACTGGTCGTTGCAATCGCCATGGTGGCGATGTCGATCTTCGTGCTGGGTTTCGACAAGGTTGAAACCCGTGCCATCTGGCGACGCTTTCTGCTGGGGCTTGCCGTTGCCTATGACATGACCTTGAAGCTGCTGGACAAGGGGATCAGGCTTGCGGCCCGCCTTGCCATGCGGCTCGGTGCCGGGCGCGGGGCAGGGCAGGCCGGTCCCGCCCGGGCCGAGGGCAAGCCTGTGGCGGCTGCGCAGGTTTCGGCGCGCCGGACTCAAGTCCAGCCTGCGCAGTCGGGCTTTCTGGAACTGGAGGAAGAGCTTCCCGAGCCCGAACTGATCGAACGTGATTCCGATTACGATGGCGAAGGCCCGTCAGCCGAAGAGGTCAGCGGCCGCATCAGCGATGCGATCCGCACCCGGTCCGGGAAACCTTCGGTGCTGGCGGCAGTGACAGCCCGTCTGGCACGCGAGGGACAGGCAAACATACCGGCTGCCGCGCCGGTCGATCCTGCCCTTCATGACGGCGCCCCCGATGCCGTCGAAGCCGATACCCGCCAGAGTTCAGCCCCATTGCCACGCAAGGCCGCGGCTGCGACAGCGCGGAAGACCCGCTCGGCTTCGGCCGAACCCTTGCCTGCGGGTGGCGACTATGAACATCCGCCGCTGGCATTGCTCAGCGCGCCTTCTGCCGATGATCACACCCAGATCTCGGAAGAGGCGCTGATGGATAACGCCCGGATGCTAGAGGCCGTGCTGGATGATTATGGCGTGAAGGGCCAGATCACCGAGGTTCGCCCGGGTCCGGTTGTCACCCTGTATGAACTGGAACCCGCTCCGGGGCTGAAGGCCAGCCGCGTGATCGGTCTGGCCGATGACATCGCGCGGTCCATGTCGGCCCTTTCGGCGCGTGTCAGCACCGTGCCGGGGCGCAGCGTGATCGGGATCGAACTGCCCAACGCGCGCCGTGAAAAGGTGCTGCTGCGCGAGATACTGTCCTCGCGCGCCTTCGGGGACGGAACGCAGCCGCTGCCGCTGGCCCTGGGCAAGGATATCGGTGGCGACCCGATCGTGGCCAATCTGGCCAAGATGCCCCACCTGCTGATCGCCGGGACAACGGGTTCGGGCAAATCTGTCGCGATCAATACCATGATCCTGTCGCTGCTGTACAAGCTGACGCCCGATGAATGCCGCCTGATCATGATCGACCCCAAGATGCTGGAACTTTCGGTCTATGACGGCATTCCGCATCTGCTCTCGCCCGTCGTCACCGACCCGAAAAAGGCCGTCGTGGCGCTGAAATGGGTGGTGGGCGAGATGGAGGACCGCTATCGCAAGATGTCCAAGATGGGTGTGCGCAACATCGAGGGCTACAACGGTCGCGTGCGCGAGGCGCTGTCCAAGAACGAGCTGTTCAAGCGCACCGTGCAGACCGGCTTTGACGAGGATACCGGCGAACCGATCTTCGAAACCGAAGAGTTCAAGCCCGAAACCTTCCCCTATATTGTCGTCATCGTCGACGAGATGGCCGATCTGATGATGGTTGCGGGCAAAGAAATCGAGGCCTGCATCCAGCGTCTGGCGCAGATGGCGCGGGCTTCGGGCATCCATCTGATCATGGCGACCCAGCGGCCCTCGGTCGATGTCATTACCGGCACGATCAAGGCGAACTTCCCGACCCGGATCAGCTTTCAGGTCACATCCAAGATCGACAGCCGCACGATCCTTGGCGAACAGGGGGCCGAACAGCTGCTGGGGCAGGGTGACATGCTGTATATGGGCAATGGCGCACGCATCACCCGGATCCATGGCCCCTTCGTCAGCGACGAAGAGGTCGAAGAGGTCGTTACCCATCTGAAATCCTTCGGACCGCCTTCTTACCAGTCGGGCGTGGTCGAAGGCCCCGAGGACGGAAAGGCCGACAGCATTGATGCGGTGCTGGGTCTGGGCGGCGGCGACAACAGCGACGATGCGCTGTATGATCAGGCCGTGATGATCGTGGCAAAAGATCGGAAATGTTCCACATCATACATTCAACGCAAGCTGTCGATCGGCTATAACAAGGCAGCCCGCCTCGTCGAACAGATGGAGGATCAGGGCGTCGTGTCCTCGGCGAACCATGTCGGCAAGCGCGAGGTGTTGGTGCCCGAAGTCTAGGTTTCGCCTGAATGACAGTCTGGAATATTCACTTTCTGAACGCGCGTCATGGTCTGACGCGCGTTTTGCCTGAGATGCGCGCTGCTGCTCGGCAGGCCGTGGCCCTGGTCGAAAACCATTGCGACCTGCCGCGATTCGATCTGGTGGTGAAACCTGCCGAGGGGCGACGCAATGCGGTTCGCGGGCCATTGGCGCGGACCCCGGCAGCCGGCCAGATCGAACTGGCCATCAATCCCGAGACCTTTTCCGAGGAGGTGACCATCCGCGCATTGGTGCGGGAAATGCATCATGTGATCCGCCATGACGGTCCGGGCTATGGGACATCGCTTGGCGACGCGCTGGTCTCCGAGGGCATCGCCGGTCACTTCGTGCTGCATGTTCTGGGTGGCAGCGCCGATCCCTGGGATGCGATCTCGCCCGCGCCGGGGCTGGCGCGGCGGGCGCTGAACGAATGGTCGCGTCTGGGTGTTGATCGCGGCCTGTGGTTTCACGGCAAGGGCGATATCCGCAAATGGGCGGGCTATGGTCTGGGGCATCGGCTGATCGCCGATGAACTGGCACAGATGCCGGATGCCGATGTCACCGCGCTGTCGCTGGTCAAGGCCGAGGCGCTGCGTCCCGCCATGCGGCGGCTGATCAGCGCCGAGGGGCAGGCAGCCGAGCCAGAGGATCAGGACGACGCGCCCGCCGAAGGCGCCGAGGCCATGGCAACGGGCGCGGAAAAGGCCGAGGGATGATTACCGCCGTGCGGGTTTGATCAGCGCCAGCGCCGCGCCCATGATCAGCCCGGCCACCACGCCGCCCAGATGTGCCTGCCAGGCGATCGAGGGCACCAGAACGGTGATGGCGACATTCAGCAGCAGGATCAGCAACACGCTGCGCCCCAGTTGCATCAGCGGATCACCGCGGCGATAAAGCCGGATGCCGACAAAGCCGATCAGCGCCCCCGCGACGCCGAAGACGGCCCCCGAGGCCCCGACCATCGGGCCCGAGACAGGCTGCATCCATGCAAAGGTCAGCGCGGCGATGATCTGGCTGAGCAAGTATATGACTGCCATCTGCCACGACGGTATCCAGCGGGCCAGTTCACGCGCAATGGCGGCCAGCGAGATCATGTTCATCGCCAGATGCGTCAGTCCGGAATGCAGCAGCCCATAGCTGAGGAACATGGTGAGATTCTGGCCGGGAAAGAAGGGCGGACTGCTGCCCCAGAACATACCGGACCAAAAGGCGCCAAAGGCGGTGATCGCGCGGCTGGCCAGCGGATAGCCAGCCATTGTCGCCGCGATCTGGGCCAGTTGCACCAAGGTGCATAGCAGGATCAACCCTGTTACCCAGCGCGGCATCACTGCCGGCCTGCGACGCCGGGGTGCAAGGCGCGGGACGGGATCACGCAGCGGGGTGCCGGGGTCAGTCATCGGCCTTGATCTGGCGGGCTTCATCCACAAGCATGATGGGAATGCCCGCGCGAATCGGAAAGGCCAGACCGGCAGCATGCGAAATCAGCTCCTGCCGTTCCGCGTCATAGCTGAGGGTGGCATGGGTTACCGGGCAGACCAGTGCTTCAAGCATATGGCGATCAAAGGCCGGGGCGGCCGGTTTGTCGTTCATTGCAGGCGTTCCTCCTGATTGTCGCCGCCATGCAGCGCGAATTCGATCAGCCCCTGCAGCAGTTCGCGCCGGTCGGCAAGGCGCGGAGATTCCAGCAGCGCCTGTTTGTCCGCCGAGGAAAAGGGCAGCATCATCGACAGGGAATTGATCAGCATCTCATCCTCGGCACGTTCGGCGGCCTCCCAATCGGTGGAAAGCTCATGCTGCTCCATATAGCGTTCCAACAGGGACAACAGTGCCTTGCGGTCCAGGCCGGGGTCATGCTCGGCGGCGGTCATGTCGTGTTCAAAAGATGACCAATCGGGCGTGCATTGCAGATAGGGCGTAAAGCCCTCGTGCAGTTCGGTCAGCCGGAAACGCGAGATCGCCTTGAGAGAGACCATCATCCGGCCATCATCTGTTTCCGAAAAGGCAAAGACGCGACCGGCCGTGCCAATCATGGCCAGCCCCTCGCCCTCGGGCTGGATCAGCCCGATCATGCGATGCTCGGTCTTCAGCGTATCTTCCATCAGCTGCAGGTAGCGCGGCTCGAAGATATGCAGCGGCAGGCGCGCGCGCGGCATCAGAACGGCCCCGTCCAGAGGCAGCAGCGGGATGCGCTCGGGAAGGTCGAAATGCGGCCGCATCACGCGAAGATCAGCGAAGACAGCCGCCGCCGGCCTTTCTGGCCAATCGGGTCCGTCGGCTTGAGGCTGTCAAAGATGGTCAGCAATTGCGCCTTGGCCGCGCCGCCATTCCATTCGCGATCCTTGCGGAAGCTTTCCAGCAGCACATCGACGGCCTCTTCCAGACGACCTTCGGCATGCAGCGCCTGCGCATATTCCAGACGGGCTTGCTGGTCTTCGGGGTTGGCCTCGACCCGGGCCTGAAGTTCCGCCAGCGGTCCGGCGCTTTCAGCCTGTTGGGCCAGTTGCAGCTGTGCGCGTGCGGCCTCGACCGGGGCGGACTTCGCAAGGGCGTCGGGCACCTGTTGCAGGGTCGAGGCAGCGGCTCCGACATCCCCGGCGGCGATATGGGCGCGGATCAGCCCACCCCAGGCCTCGGCGTTTTCAGGTTCTTCTCCGATGATCGCGGCAAAGGTCTCCACGGCATCGGCAGCTTCGCCTTCCTCAAGCATGGCTTCCGCTGCCGCCAGGGCCTCGGCCAGACCGCCATCGTCACCGCCCAATGCGGCCAGCTTGTCGACGAATTGCTTGATCTGGCTTTGCGGCACGGCACCCTGAAAGGCATCGACCGGCCGTCCCTGGAAAAACGCATAGACGGTGGGAATCGACTGAACCTGCAACTGACCGGCAATCATCTGGTTCTCGTCGACATTCACCTTGGCCATGCGCACGCGGCCCTTGTGACGGGCGACCTCGGCCTCAAGCTGGGGTCCAAGCGTCTTGCAGGGGCCGCACCATGGTGCCCAAAAATCGACGATGACGGGAACTTCCATCGATTTCTCGACCACTTCGGCCATGAAATCGGCTTCGGTCACGTCCTTGATGAAGTCATTGGCTTGCGGCGCGTTCTGCCCGCCGTCGAAAATCATGGTCATATCGGTCCCAATCGGTTCGGATCAGTGTGTTTGCCGCAATATGGGTGGTCATCGGCCCGAACAAAAGGGCCGATCGCGGTTCATGCCGCCCCATTGTGGCTACAAATCAAAGCTGGCAAAGACCGGGGCATGATCGCTTGGCTTTTCCCAGCCGCGCGCATCGCGCAGGATCCGGCTGCCATGAGCGGCATTTGCGATGTCGCCGGTGGCCCAGATGTGATCCAGCCGCCGGCCCTTGTCGGCCGCGTCCCAGTCGCGGGCACGATAGCTCCACCAGGAATAGAGCTGGCCTTCGGGAATGTCCTTGCGGGTCACATCCACCCAGTCGCCCGCGTCCTGGGCGGCAAGCAGATGCTCCACCTCGATCGGCGTGTGGCTGACGATCTTCAGCAATTTCTTGTGCGACCAGACATCATCCTCGCGCGGGGCGATGTTGAAATCACCGACCATGATCGAGCGCGCGGGCTTGTCGGCGTGAAACACGTCGCGCATCTCGGACACGAAATCCAGCTTCTGTCCGAATTTCTCGTTCACCTCGCGGTCGGGAACATCTCCGCCTGCCGGGATATACATATTGTGGATCACCACGCCGTTTTCCATCCGCGCGGCGACATGGCGGGCATGGCCCAGCTTGGCATAGTCGCGTTCGCCCGCATCGGTGATGGGCAGGCGCGAGAGGATGGCGACGCCATTATAGCCCTTTTGGCCGCGTGCCACCATGTGGTGATAGCCTAGCTGACTGAACATCTCGGTGGGGATCTTGTCGACCGGCGATTTGCATTCCTGAAGGCAGAGGACATCGGGTGCTTCTTCCTTCAGCAGCCGGGCGACAAGCCCTTCGCGCAGACGGACCGAGTTGATGTTCCAGGTGGCGAGTGTGAACATGAATAGGCTCCTTTGCGCGGACCCTAACCATGGCACGCGCGGCTGTCGAGGCGGCGCGACCGGGATCGGCGCTTGGTGCAGGGCTCCAGGGGCGTTAAGCATGCGTACAGGGTCGGCAGAAGGACGGGGCCATGCAACTGACGGTAGACGAAGCCTTGGGACGCGCGGGAACGGGGCGATTTCACAAGAGATTGCTGGGAATCTTCGGTCTGGTCTGGGCCGCTGATGCCATGCAGGTGATCGCGGTCGGATTTGCAGCCCCCTCGATTGCTGCAACCTTCGGGCTGGAACGAGTGACCGCGCTGCAGATCGGCACGATCTTCTTTCTGGGCATGTTCATCGGTGCCTTCGTCTTTGGGCGGGTGGCGGACCGGATCGGGCGGCGAAACATCCTGATCGTGACCGTGGCCATGGATGCGGTTTTCGGTCTGGCATCGGTTTTCGCGCAGGATTTCACGCTGCTTCTGGCGTTGCGGTTCATGACCGGGATTGCCGTTGGCGGCACGCTGCCGGTGGATTACGCCATGATGGCCGAGTTCCTGCCACCGCGAAATCGCGGCAAATGGCTGGTCTGGCTGGAAGGTTTCTGGGCCGTCGGCACGATTGCCATCGCGATCACGGCATGGGTCGCTGCCAGCCATGCTGCCGCGGCACCCTGGCGGTGGATTTTCGCGATTGCCGCGCTGCCGGCATTGATCGGCGTCTTTCTGCGGTTCTGGGTGCCGGAATCACCGATGTATCTGATCCGCCGGGGCAAGACGGCCGAGGCAATGGCCGTGGTGAACCGTATCCTGACCGCCAATGGCGCCCAGCCGCTGCCCGCCGATGCGGTTCTTGTCGCGCCGACCATCCCCGCAGGGGGCGAGCGGACAATCTTCTCGCCCGGACTGCGGCGGCGGTCCCTTGCGATGCTGGCCGTATGGTTTCTGGTTTCCCTGTCCTATTATGGGGTCTTTGTCTGGGTGCCGGGGCAACTGGCGACAGAGGGATTTGGCTTCGTGCGTGGCTATGGGTTTCTGGTCATCCTCGCGCTGGCGCAGCTGCCCGGATACGCCCTTGCGGCCTGGGCTGTCGAGGCGATTGGCCGTCGCCGCACGCTGATGGCCTTTCTGATCCTCAGTGCGGCGGGTTGCCTGATGTTCACGCTTGCCTCTGGCGCCGCACTGGTCGCCCTGGCATTGATTGTCATGAGCTTCGCCCTGCTGGGCACATGGGGCGCGCTCTATGCCTTTACGCCTGAACTGTATCCGACGGCATTGCGCGGAACCGGCATGGGAACGGCCAGCGCCATGGCGCGGCTGGGCGGTATTCTGGCACCAAGCCTGCTGGCGATTGCCTTTGCCAGGGGGTTCGGATTTGCCATCGGCAGCTTTGCGGTTCTGTTATTGATCGCGGCGGGTATTCTTGCCTTGGTCGATGCAGAGACGCGTGATGCGCAAATCGCCTGATCAGGGCAGAAACAGGAGAAGACATGGGGCAGTTGGTCAGGGGCGTCTGGAAGGATGAATGGTATGATACCGATGCGCATGGCGGTGAATTCATGCGCGACACCGCAAGGTTTCGCAACTGGGTCACGGCGGATGGCACGCCGGGACCGACTGGCGGGGGTGGCTTTGCCGCAGAAAGCGGACGATATCACCTTTATGTGTCCTATGCCTGCCCCTGGGCGCATCGCACCCTGATCTTTCGGGCCATCAAGGGGCTGGAAGACCATATCGGCGTTTCGGTGGTGCATCCCGACATGCTGCAGGATGGCTGGAGCTTTGACGACAGCTTTCCCGGCGCAACCGGCGACCAGCTGTTTGACAGCCAGTTCATGCGCGACATCTATCTGCGCGCGGATCCGCAGGCTTCGGGGCGGGTGACGGTGCCGGTCCTGTGGGACAGGGAAAGGGATACCATCGTCTCGAATGAAAGCGCCGATATCATTCGCATGTTGAATTCGGCCTTTGACGGCATTTCCGGCAATGACGATGATTATTACCCCGAGTCCCTGCGACCCCGGATTGATGAGCTGAATGACCGCATTTACGACAGCGTGAACAATGGCGTCTACAAGGCCGGTTTCGCCACCAGCCAGCAGGCCTATGATCGCGCCGCGGGACCGCTGTTTGACAGTCTGGACTGGATCGAGGGGCTGCTGGCGGAGCATCGCTATCTTGCAGGATCACGTCTGACCGAGGCGGACTGGCGGCTGTTCACCACCATCTGCCGCTTCGATGCGGTGTATCACACGCATTTCAAATGCAACCGCAAGCGGATCGTGGATTACCCCAACCTGTGGGGCTGGGCGCGCGAGCTGTATCAATGGCCGGGGATCGCGCAGACCGTGCGACCTGACCACTTCATCCGGCATTATTATTTCAGTCACGCCACGATCAATCCGCATCGCATCCTGCCGATCGGCCCAGCCGAGGATTGGACCACGGATCACGGGCGGGGCTGATCCGGACAGGGGAAAGCCCCGGTGCGGGGACACCGGGGCATCAGAGAGAGAGTTGTGGTCGCATCCTCCGACCACTGGGCTTCGGGTGTTCAACGTGCGGGATTGGCCTGTGGTTCCATCCCGGTTCGAAACACAGAGAAAGGGCCCGACCTTGCCGATCGGGCCATCAGTCGCGTCAGGCCACCAGCCGGTATCCGCCGGATTCGGTCACCAGCAGGCGGGCATTGCCGGGATCGGGCTCGATCTTCTGGCGCAGGCGATAGATATGCGTTTCCAGCGTATGGGTGGTGACGCCGGCATTATAGCCCCAGACCTCATGCAGCAGCACATCGCGCGGCACGACGCCATCCTGGGCCCGATAGAGGAATTTCAGGATATTGGTTTCCTTTTCGGTCAGGCGGATCTTGCGGTCCTTCTGGTCGATCAGCATCTTCATTGCCGGTTTGAAGGTATAGGGCCCAAGCTGGAAGATCGCGTCTTCGGATTGCTCATGGGTGCGCAGTTGCGCCCGCAGCCGGGCCAGAAGAACAGGGAACTTGAACGGCTTGGTCACATAATCATTGGCACCGGCATCCAGCCCAAGGATGGTATCGGCATCGGTGTCATGCCCCGTCAGCATCACGATCGGGCATTTCACGTTCAGCTTGCGCAGCTTCTTGCACAGCTCGCGCCCGTCGGTATCGGGCAGGCCGACATCCAGAATGACAAGGTCATAGATCGCATGTTTGCTGGCCTCGACCGCCTCGGCCCCGCTGCCGGCTTCGATCACGTCGAACTCGTCAGTCGCGACAAGTTGTTCGGCCAGTGCCTCGCGCAGGTCTTCTTCGTCATCGACCAGGAGAATCTTTTTAAGTCCGGGCATACTTGCCTCCTTTGCCTCATTACGCAAAGGAGTGGGGTGCAACCGCTGTCCCGTCCAGCATCATGTCGAAATTCTCACATGGAGTTGTCGGAAAAAGCCACTATGTTTCAGTTTGTTTCAATTTTCCGGGACTGAAGAACCGATATGAGCCTTGTTCCGACCCTTGCGGAAACCGTTTCCCGCGCCCGTGCCGACCTGCGCATGGGGCTGCCCGTGATGCTGGGGGGCCATCTGGTCGGCGCCGTCGAGACGCTGTCGGCCGAGCGGCTTCGCGACTTCCAGGCGCTTGGCAAACCTGTGCTGGCCCTGACCGAGCGTCGCGCCGAAACGCTGAAGGCACGGGTCTATGACGATGGTCTGGCGCGGATCGAATTGCCCGATGATGCCGATCTGCACTGGCTGCGGGCGCTGGCGGATCCGTCCGGCGATCTGATGACACCAATGAAGGGGCCGCTGTTCACGCAACGCGGCGGGGATGCCACGCCGCATATGGCGGCGCTGGCACTGGTGAAATCGGCACAGCTTCTGCCCGCGGCACTGGTCGTTCCGGCCCGTGCGCTGGCCGGGCTGACGGTTCTGGCGCCGGGGGCCGCGCTGGCCCAGATGGCGGGCGAAGCCGCGATGGACCCGGTGGCTGCGGCGCGACTGCCGCTGGCCTCGGCGGAAAGATCGCGTCTGCATATCTTTCGCCCCGATGATGGCGGGGCCGAACATTATGCGATCGAGATCGGTGATCCTCCACGCGATGCGCCGGTGCTGAGCCGGCTGCATTCGGCCTGTTATACCGGCGATGTGCTGGGCAGTCTGAAATGCGATTGTGGCCCGCAGCTGCATGCCGCGCTGGATGCGATGGGGAAAGAGGGCGCGGGCGTCTTGCTTTATCTGAACCAGGAGGGGCGCGGCATCGGTCTGGCCAACAAGATGCGCGCCTATGATCTGCAGAATCAGGGCTTTGACACGGTCGAGGCCAATCACCGCCTGGGCTTCGAGGATGACGAACGCGACTTCCGCATCGGTGCGGCCCTGCTGCGGCGGCTGGGATTCGATCAGGTTCGGCTGATGACCAACAATCCGCGCAAGGTCAGTATGTTGCAGGGCCATGGCATCACCGTGACCGAGCGGGTGCCGCTGGTCACCGCGCGCAACCGTTTCAACACCAATTACCTGGACACCAAGGCCAGCAAATCGGGGCATCTGCTGTGACGCGCGAGGATCTGGTTCTGACCCCTCGGGGCATCAGGTTTCGAAATCGCCTGTTGCCCTGCAGCATTGGCCGCAATGGCCTGACCGCAAGGAAGGTCGAGGGCGACAGTGCAACGCCCATCGGCATCCATCGGATCACCGGGCTGTGGTATCGCGCCGACCGGATGGCGCGGCCGGCCCATTGGGCGCGCAAGATCGGGCCGCAGGATCTTTGGTGTGATTCGCCCGACCATCCGCTGTACAACCGGCATTGTCGCGCTCCTCTGGCCGCCAGCCATGAGCGGATGCGCCGCGCGGATCCGCTGTATGACCTGGTGCTGACCACCGACTGGAACTGGCCGGATGCGGTGCCGGGGCGCGGCTCGGCGATTTTCCTGCATCAGTGGCGCAGGCCGCGCTTTGGCACCGAAGGCTGTATCGCCTTTGCCCGGCAGGATCTGTTGTGGCTGGCCCGGAACCTGCGGCCCGGTACCCGCCTGATCGTGCCGCCGCTGGCCATGGGCGCGGCGGCAATGGCTGCGACCTAGCTGTAATCGCGGGCGCCGAAAATGGCCGATCCGACGCGCACATGGGTGGCACCCTCGGCAATGGCGCTTTCGAAATCCGCGCTCATTCCCATGGACAGGCCGGTCAGGCCGTTTTCCTTGGCCAGACGGCGCAGCAATCTGAAATGCGGCGTCGAATCCTGCGATTCGGGGGGGATGCACATCAACCCATAGGGGTTCAGCCCCATTTCACGACAGGCGGCAATGAAGCCGGGCAACTCATCGGCCAGAATTCCGGCCTTTTGCGGTTCATCACCGGTATTGACCTGAATGAACAATTGCGGCGAACGCCCCTGTTCCGCCATCTGATGGGCCAGTTTGCGGGCCAGAGAGATTCGATCCAGGCTGTGAATCGCATCGAACAGCTCGACGGCCTGTTTGGCCTTGTTGGATTGCAGCGGGCCGATCATATGGACCGAGCAATCCGGATAACGCGCGCGCCAGGCGGGCCATTTCCGCTGTGCTTCCTGCACATAGTTTTCGCCATAGATGCGGTGCCCTGATTCAAGAACGGCTTCGACCCGTTCCGGGGGTTGCACCTTGCTGACGGCGATCAGGGTAACGGATCCCGGTTCACGTCCTGCGGCGGATTCGGCGGCGGCGATGCGGGTTTTGATATCGTTCAAGCTCATGATGGAACCAAACAAAAAGAAAAGAGCGGGCGCAAGGCCCGCTCTTCAAGACTGTAGGGATCGTTTCGATCAGAAGTCGAAGCGAACACCCATGTCGGCACGGACGTTCTCGTCGTAGCCACGCTCGATCGAGCCGGCCAGGTAAGCGCCGCCCAGGTCGTATTTCGCACCGATACCGAAAGCGTTGTCGGTTTCGTTGCTGTCACGATCGTTGTTGGCGATGTAGGCGCTCAGCGTGGTCATCGGAGCGACTTCATAATCGCCGTACAGAACGATGGTCTGACCTTGATTGTCGGCATCCGAATCTTCGTCGATGTAGTTCAGGCCGATGCCGTTGTTGGTGCCTGCCATGGTGTAGTAGGCGCCGATGAAGTATTTGTCAGCATCTTCCGTGCCAGCAGCGTTCTGCACATAGGCAGCCGACAGGGCAATGTTGTTCCAGGTGTAGTCAGCCTTGATGCTGAACTCTTCCGACTGACCATCGGTGGTTTGGTCGGGGTCGATATACGACGCCATGATGCTTGCGCCGGCGATTTCGTATTCGACTGCAACACCCATACGGTTGTTGTTGTCATAGGCATCGGAATCGAAGGCATAGAAGTCGCCTTGAGCGTTACCATACGAACGGCTGATCAGGCCGACTTCCGATTCATAGATCAGGCCAGCCGAGTCAAAGGCGGTGTTGACGTTACCAACCGAAACGGTCAGGCCGTTGGCCGACACGTACAGGTAAGCAGCCGAAACGTTGGTTTCGCTGTCGCCGTCGTTGTATTGCAGACGGACCCGACCACCGAAGTCAACGCCTTGATCCGTCGACGTCGATGCGTCGATGTTCATGCGCAGGCGGGTTTCGATCTTGGCATCGCTCAGTTCGTCGCCAGCATCGTTGAACCCACGGTCTTCTTGATAGTCAACACCGAAACGGCCATAGCCCGAAATGGTGACGTCAGCAGCCGCGATGCCACCGGATACGACCAGCGCCGTCGTCGCGAAAAGAACCTTTTTCATGGTCTTTGTTCCCTCTTATCTCTCTGATGCCCAAACCGGAGGCCCGCCCTGGGTATGCAACTTGTTTCACCTGTTCAGCCTCACGATGCAATGAAATCACGTTTTCGTCGGGGGTATTGGTGGACTCTGTGATGCACAAGCGCCACACATCGACGGGTCGGCCTGCCTGATTGCCGGGCGGTATCGCGCGCGCAGGGTGCCATGACGCTTGTGGCGTGGGGGTGATCCGCGCTAAAGCTGCCTCGGACGGAAATACCGGGGGACCGCATGACGACCGCACGCGCCGCGCGCCTGATGATTGCAACGACGCTTTGCGCAGGCTTGGCTGCCTGCGGTGGCGCCGGTGACAACAGCAAAGCCGACCATCACGAAGCCGACATGAGACCAGAGCTGCGTCGCAGCACCATCTGGGATCTGTTCAACAATGACGAGAACCCTAATTACAGCGTTGCCGTGAACAAATATCTGTGGAACGCCAGTCTCGAGGTTCTGGACTTTCTGCCGGTTCAGGCGGTCGATCCCTTCACGGGTGTGATCACCACCGGTTACGGCACGCCCCCGGGCGGCGGCCGTTCATATCGTGCCACGATCAAGATCAGCGATCCTGCGCTGGATGCGCGCAGCCTCAAGCTGTCGCTGCAGGGTGCGGGCGGTTCGGCCATCGCGCCGGGCACGGTTCGCGCCGTCGAGGATGCGATCCTGACGCGGGCGCGTCAGCTGCGGCTGCAGGACGGCCGGCTTTAAGCTGGCTGTCGGGGCCGTCGTGGCACTGGACCAGACCTGCCGGCGCGTATAAACCCTGCGGGCAACGAATGATGCCCGAGGACCGCAATGCCCTATGATCCCTCCAGCAGCGAAGCCCGTTGGCAACAGGCCTGGGCCGATGCCGGCAGCTTTACCGCCATCCGCGACGAGCGTCCGAAATATTATGTGCTGGAGATGTTCCCCTATCCTTCGGGGCGCATCCACATGGGCCATGTGCGCAATTACACGATGGGCGACGTCGTGGCGCGGTTCAAGCGCGCGCAGGGCTTTTCCGTGCTGCATCCGATGGGCTGGGATGCCTTTGGCATGCCCGCCGAAAATGCCGCGATGGAACAGGGGGGCCATCCGCGCGACTGGACCTATGCCAATATCGCCACGATGCGCGATCAGCTGAAGCCGCTTGGCCTGTCGATCGACTGGTCGCGCGAATTCGCCACCTGCGATGACAGCTATGTCCAGCAGCAGCAGGCGATGTTCCTGGACATGCTGGATGCGGGGCTGATCACCCGCAAGTCGGCGCAGGTCAACTGGGATCCGGTCGACATGACCGTGCTGGCCAATGAGCAGGTCATCGACGGCAAGGGCTGGCGGTCGGGCGCCGTGGTCGAGCGCAAGGAGCTGACCCAGTGGTTCTTCCGCATCAGTGATTATTCCGAGGAACTGCTGTCGGCGCTGGACGGGCTGTCCGGCTGGCCCGAAAAGGTGCGGCTGATGCAGGCCAACTGGATCGGCAAGTCGCGGGGGCTGCAGTTCCGCTTCGAGACGGTCGATGCGCCCGAGGGCTTCGACGCGATCGAGGTCTATACCACGCGCCCCGACACGATGATGGGGGCCAGCTTTGCGGCGCTGTCGCCCGATCATCCGCTGGTGCGCAAACTGGCAGAGACGCGACCCGAGATTGCCGAATTCATCGAGGAATGCAAACGCATCGGCACCACCGAAGAGGCCATCGAAACCGCGCCCAAGCTGGGTTTCGACACCGGGCTGAGCGTACGCCACCCGCTGGACGCAGACTGGCATCTGCCGATCTGGATCGCGAATTTCGTGCTGATGGATTACGGCACCGGCGCGATTTTCGGCAGCCCCGCCCATGATGAACGCGACCATGAATTCGCCACGAAATACGGTCTGCCGATCCGCGCGACCTTCGGTCAGCCCGGCATGACGCTGGAACAGGCCGATGCGCTGGTCGCCGAAGGTCCATTCGTGCCGCTGAAATCCGAAACCGTGACCTATGTCCGCGGCTTTGCGGGCGAGTCAGATCAGACCGGCGAAGCTGCGGTCGATGCCGCCATCGCCCATGCCGAGGCCCATGGCTATGGCGAGGGTGTGACCAAATACCGGCTGCGTGACTGGGGCATTTCGCGCCAGCGCTACTGGGGCTGTCCGATCCCGGTTGTGCATTGCGACAGCTGTGGCACGGTCCCCGAGGCCAAGGAGAATCTGCCCGTCCTGCTGCCGCAGGATGTCACTTTCGATGTGCCGGGCAACCCGCTGGACCGTCATCCGACATGGCGTCAGACGACCTGTCCGAAATGTGGCGGTGCCGCGACGCGCGAAACCGACACGATGGATACTTTCGTTGATTCGTCCTGGTATTATGCGCGCTTCACCAGCCCGCATGCCGAAACGCCGACGAATCGTGCCGATGCCGATTACTGGATGAACGTGGACCAGTATATCGGCGGGATCGAACATGCGATTCTGCACCTGCTCTATTCGCGCTTCTTCGCCCGCGCCATGGTCAAGACGGGTCATCTGCCCGAGGCCGCGAAAGAGCCTTTTGATGCGCTGTTCACTCAGGGCATGGTCACGCATGAGATCTATATGACCCGCGACGCCAAGGGGCGGCCGGTCTATCACCTGCCCGAGGATGTGACCGACGGGAAACTGGCCGATGGCACCGAGGTCGAGATCATCCCTTCGGCCAAGATGTCGAAATCCAAGAAGAATGTCGTCGATCCGGTGAATATCGTCGAAAGCTTTGGTGCCGATACCGCGCGTTGGTTCATGCTCTCCGACAGCCCGCCCGAGCGCGATGTGGAATGGACTGCCGCCGGGGCCGAGGCCGCCTACAAGTTCCTGAGCCGCGTCTGGCGTCTGGCCGAAGAGACCGGCGCGGATGTCGAGGATCCGGCGCTGATCCGTACCGCCCATCGCGCCATCGCCGATGTCACCCGTTCGATCGAGGGTTTCGCCTTCAACAAGGCGGTGGCGAAACTGTACGAGCTGGCCAATGCGATTGCCAAGTCCAAGGCCGATGGTGCGCCGCGCAAGGAGGTCCTGCGGATCATGGCGCAGCTGATGGCGCCGATGGTGCCGCATATGGCCGAGGATCTGTGGGCGATGTCGGGCGGCGAAGGCATGGTGGTCGATGCGCCATGGCCCAAGGCGGACCCGGCCCTGCTGGAAGATGACGCGGTGACATTGCCGATCCAGATCAATGGCAAGCGGCGCGCCGAGATCACGGTGGCCAAGGATATGCCCAAGGACCAGATCGAATCGCTGGTTCTGGCCGATGAGACGGTGCTGCGCTTCCTGAACGGGGCTGCCCCGAAAAAGCTGATCGTGGTGCCGGGACGGATCGTGAATGTCGTCGCGTAGACTCCTTGGCCGCCGGGCTGCCCTGTTGGGCGCCTTCGCGCTTTCAGCCTGTGGGCTGGAGCCGATCTATGGCGCGAAAGGGGCAGGCAAGCGGCTGTTTGGCAAGGTTCGTCCGCGTGATCCCGACACTTATCAGGATTTCTCCTTCAACACCCGGATCGCGGAACGTCTGGGTCCGGATGAAGGGGCGGTCTTCGATCTGGATTACCGTCTCAGCATCGGTGTGGTGGCCCAGGCCATCACGCAGGAACAGGTGACGACCCGCTATTCGTTGAACGGCACAGCGGATTTCGTCTTGAAGGACCGCAACGGGAAAGCCCTGACCTCGGGACGGGTGAGCACCTTCAGCTCTTATTCCACGACGGGGACGACCATCGCCACCCTGACCGCCGAGGCCGATGCACGGCGGCGGCTGGCCAGGATGCTGGCCGATCAGGTCGTGACCAGATTGCTGGCCGCTTCACCGGACCTGCCGGAAACATGATCCTCAAGGGCGGAGAAATCGCCCGCTATATTGCGCGGCCCGATCCCTCGCGTCCGGCGCTGCTGATCTATGGGCAGGATGCCATGCGTGTGGCGCTCAAACGCGCCGAAGCCGTGTTGGCCCTGACCGGTGAACATGCCGAGGAAGAGATGCGCCTGACCCGCATGGGGGGGGGACAGCTGCGCAAAGACCCCGCCCAGCTGATGGATGCGATCAAATCCGTCGGCTTTTTTCCCGGCCAGCGCGTCGTGCTGGTCGAGGACACGCCCGATGGCGCGGCCGATGCAATCAAACAGGCCCTGGGCGCCTGGGAGCCGGGTGACGCGGTCATCGTCGTGACGGCATCGGGGCTGGCCAAATCCTCGGCGCTGCGAAAGCTGTTCGAATCGCATGGGCGTGCCGTCGTTGCGCCGATCTATGACGACCCTCCCGGAGAGGAGGAGATCCGTCGCTGGACAGAGGCTGCGGGTCTGCGTGACATCTCGCGCGAGGCGATGCGCGACCTGATGACATTGGCGCGGGCGCTGGATCCCGGAGACATGCGCCAGACGATCGAAAAGATCGGGCTCTACAAATATGGCGATGCCGCACCGCTGACCCCGGATGAAATCGCGCTGATGGCCCCGGCGACCATCGAAGCCGATCTGGATGAGGTTCTGCATGTCGTGGCCGAAGGTCGGGTTGCGGAATTCGGGCCGCTGATGCGACGGGTCGAAGGGCAGGGTGTCACTCCGGTTTCCCTGTGCATTTCGGCGCTGCGCCATTTTCGCATGCTGCATCTGGCATCTGTCGATCCGCAGGGTCCGGCTTCGGGCTTGGCGCGACAGCGGCCGCCGGTCTTCGGGCCGCGTCGCGACCGCATGGCGCGGCAGGCGCAGGCCTGGGGAACCGCAGCCCTTGAAGAGGCGGTTTCGGCCTTGCTGTCCGCCGACCTGACCCTGCGCAGCGCCTCGCGGGCCCCGCAGATGCCGCTTGTCGAGCGCGTTCTGATCCGGCTGGCGATGATCGGGCGGGGACGGCGGAGGTGACGGATTCGGGCTTTGCCCTTGTGATCGGTGCCGGTCCGGCGGGCCTGATGGCGGCCGAGGTCATGGCAAGGGCCGGGCAGCGGGTGATCATCGCCGAGGCCATGCCTACACCGGCGCGGAAATTCCTGATGGCCGGGAAGTCGGGGCTGAACCTGACCAAGGATCAGCCTCTTGACGATTTCATGCGCTGCTTTCGCACCGGTGACGGAACGGATCTGCCTTCGTCCGCTGCGGGCTTTTTCGATCCGCGCCATGACGGCTTCGGACCGCGCGAGGTGATGGATTGGGCCGAATCCCTGGGCATTCCCCTGTTCGTGGGATCGACAGGCCGGGTCTTTCCGACCGTCATGAAGGCCTCGACGCTGCTGCGGGCCTGGCTGGGCCGCCTTGGCGAAATGGGTGTCGAAATGCGCACGGGCTGGCGCTGGAACGGCCTGGAAGATGGCTTTGCTTTTGCCACGCCACAGGGGCGCCACCTGCTTCGCCCCGATGTGACCGTTCTGGCGCTTGGCGGGGCAAGCTGGCCGCGACTGGGATCGGATGCCGGATGGGTCGATATCCTCGCGAGTGCGGGCGTTGCGATTGCGCCCTTCCGGCCCGCGAATATGGGATTTCTCGTCAATTGGTCCGAACCCATGGTCCGGCATTTCGGCTCTGCCGTGAAGGGCGTCGCGATTCGCTGTGGCGGGATGAGCAGCCGTGGCGAATGGGTGATCTCGCGAAGTGGTGTCGAGGGGGGCGGCATCTACGAGGTTTCGGCCGCGATGCGTGACGGCGCGGCGGCCCTTGTCGACCTGTTGCCCGATCTGTCGGTGGATGAGTCGGCCCGGCGTTTCACCCGCCCGCGCGGCAAACTGTCGATCGGGAACTGGTTGCGCCGCGTTCTTGGCGATCCGGTCAAGGTTGCTCTGTTGCTGGAATGGGGGGCGCCCTTGCCCGCCAACGCCCATGACTGGGCGGAACGCGCGAAGAACCTGCCGCTGCATCATACAGGCCCCGCCGCGCTGGAAGGCGCGATTTCTGCAGCCGGAGGCATCCGTTTCGACGCCGTGACCCCGCAACTGGAGCTGACAGCCCTGCCGCGGGTTTTCGCCGCGGGCGAAATGCTGGACTGGGAGGCCCCGACCGGGGGGTATCTGTTGACCGGATGTCTTGCGACGGGGCGACGGGCCGGGCAGGGGGCGCTGGCACGGATGCCGGAAAGCCGCCTATAGGTTGGCGGCGCGCAGATAGGCCGGGCGGCCGCGCATGCGTTCCAGATAGGTGGTCAGTCGATGCTCGACGACCGGAAATTTGGCGGACAGCGCCCATGTCAGGCAATGGGTCAGAATCAGATCTGGCACGGTCATCCGGTCACCCATGACGAATTCACCCTCGCCGATCCGGTGAACCAGGGTTTTCTGGCTGCGCTCGAACTCCCACCGCAGGGTGTTCTTGATCGCGCCAAGGCGTTTTTCCTCGGGCAGGACAAAGCTGTGGCGTGCGGCCAGCCAAAGGGCCGCATCGAATTCATCCAGCAGGAATTGCGTCAGACTGTCCTGCCGTGCGCGGTCAATCGTTCCGGCCGGATAGGTGAAATCGCCATGCCGGTCAGCCAGATAGGTCAGGATGGCGGTCGAATCGGTGATCGGGGTTCCGTCATCGATCAGGACCGGCACCTTGCCCGCCGGATTGAATTCGATCACATCCTCATTATGGGGATTGGCCTTGATATGCTTGTAGGGCTGGCCCAGCTCTTCCAGCATCCACAACACGCGCATGCTGCGGCTCTTCGATGTCCCGATCACGGTATACATGACGTCATCCTTTCGCGACCGCCTGTCAGTCAGGACGGTCACGCCATTCAAGCACAAGCTGGGTCTGCGTCACAATCGCCGCGACCTTGTTGTCCTCGCGCATGATCTGCGTCTGCCAGACCTGTGTGGTCTTGCCGCGATGCAGGGGCTCGGCCACGGCGCGCACGGTTTCCCCCATCCGTACCGGGCGCATGAAGTTCGTCTTGCTTTCGATGGTTGTGGTGTTGCGGTTTTCGGGAAGGTTCAGAATGGTTGCAACGCCGCCGACATTGTCTGCCAGCCCCATGATCGCACCGCCATGCAGCACGCCATTGGTATTTGCCAGGAAGGAGGTGACCTTCATTTCGAACTCGACCCGGTCCGGCGTGGCCAGTGTCATGCGTGCGCCCAGATGTTCGGCAAAATTTGTCCGTACTCTCGCCAGTCTGATGTCAAGGTCGTCCTGATGCTGCATCGATCCTCCTGACGCTTTTCGCCATATCGGCCTGACAGAAGGGATTTGGCAAGCCCGCGATCATGCCTTGCCACATGACACGAGCTGGCTGCGATACATGCGCGCGCGTGCGCCGACCTTCGAGGCAACGCGCATCAGCCAGCTCTTGGACCGATAGGATTTGCGCGCATATCCCGTGCGGCCTTCGTGATAGGCCAGATATTGCGATGTCGCGTCCCACTTCGAAATGCCCAATGCCCGGGTCGAGCCATCCATGTACCAGCCCATGAAATCAGTCGCATCGCTGATGTCATTGCGTTTGGCGCGGCGGTTTCCGGTTTCTGCCTTGTATTCTTCCCAGGTGCCGTCCAGTGCCTGGGAATATCCATAGGCACTGCTTTGCCGACCAATGGGAATCACCCCAAGCGCATATTGATGCGGGGTTCTGGCGTCCGCGACGAATTTCGATTCCTGATGGATTGCGGCCATCTGAACGTGAACGGGAATGCCCCAGCGCCGCTCTGCCTTTTTCATCGCGCGCAGATAGGCGGGGCGCTCGGCGACAATCGCACAGGCATTGTCCAGATTGCGCGGTGCCTTATGTGTGCCGCCTCCACATGACGCGACGAGCCCGACGATTGCGAGTTTCAGAAACCTGTTCATCCTGCCCTCTGGTCGTTTTCACGCGATACTAGGGGAAAATGACCAGAGGGGAAATCACAAACCCTGAAATCAGACCGAGATGACGGCATTGACCGCCCGCTGCCACGCGGAATACCGCCGATCCCGCAGCGCCTGATCCATGGCGGGTTCGAAGCGCCGGTCCAGACGCCAGGCCTTGGCGTATTCTTCCGGGGCGGGGCACAGACCGGCACGATATCCGGCAAGCCAAGCCGCACCCTGTGCCGTTGTTTCCGTGTTCATGGGGCGGTCCACCGGCGCACCCAGAATATCAGCCAGGAACTGCATCGCGGGTTCGCTGGCAGTCATGCCGCCGTCAACGCGCAGCACCGCATCGCCTGCTCCGTTCCAATCCGCGCGCATGGCTTCCAGAAGGTCGCGTGTCTGGAAGCCGACGCTTTCCAGTGCGGCGCGGGCCAGTTCGGCAGGGCCGGTATTGCGTGTCAGTCCAAAGATCGCACCCCGCGCATCGGGTCGCCAATGTGGCGCTCCCAGACCCGTGAAGGCGGGAACCATGATGATCTGCTGGCTGTCTTCGGCAGAACGGGACAGCTCTTGCGTTTCGCCAGCCTCGCGGATCATCTTCAGCCCGTCACGCAGCCATTGTACCACTGCACCGGCGATGAAGATGCTGCCTTCCAGCGCAAAGGTGGTCTTGCCGTCCAGACGGTAGGCGATGGTCGTCAGCAGGCGGTTTTCCGAGGCGACGGCCTGATCGCCGGTATTGAGCAATGCGAAGCAGCCTGTGCCATAGGTCGATTTCATCATGCCGGGCTGGAAACAGGCCTGACCGACCGTAGCTGCCTGCTGGTCGCCGGCAACACCCAGAATCGGGATGGCACGGCCGAACAGGTCGGGGCGGGTCTCGCCGAACTCGGCCGCGCTGTCCTTGACCTCGGGCAGGATTGCCTTGGGCACATTGAACAATTTGCACATGGCATCAGACCATTCGCCCTTGCGAATGTCATAGAGCATCGTTCGGCTGGCATTGGTGGCATCGGTGACATGCTCCTTGCCGCCTGTCAGTTTCCAGATCAGGAAGCTGTCCACCGTCCCGAACGCCAGTTCGCCCCGTTCGGCACGCGCACGGGCGCCATCGACGCGATCCAGCATCCATGCGATCTTGGTGGCGCTGAAATAGGGATCCAGCAGCAGGCCCGTTGCAGCCGTCACTTCGGGTTCTGTACCCTCGTTCTTGAGCCGCGCGCAAATGTCTGCGGTGCGACGGTCCTGCCATACGATCGCGCGATGAATGGGTTGCCCCGTCTGGCGGTCCCAGATGAGGACCGTTTCCCGTTGATTGGTGATGCCAATGGCGTCGATGCGCGGGTTCCCGGCCTTCTCGATCGCACCACGTGCGGTCGCCGCACTGGTCATCCAGATGTCGTCCACTTCATGCTCGACCCATCCGGATTGCGGAAAATGCTGGGTAAATTCCTGTTGGGCGGCGGCCTGTACCTGCAGGTCGTCGCTGAATACCAGCGCGCGCGATGATGTGGTTCCCTGATCCATGGCAAGAATTGTCATCGCGGCTCTCCTATGTTCGTTTCTTCTTCGTCCAAATACCCGGAACGATTGCCTCGCGGCACAGTCGGATCAGGGTATTTGAACAAAGAAGAAGGGCGTTCGATCCTGCGCGCCCTCTTTCGCTGCGGTTTCAGATAAAGGCAAATCATCGATTCGTCACAGGTGATCGCGGGCGGATTGCCGTGTTCTCACGCGGCCTGTCTGGCGTTGGTCATCCATGCGTCAATCGCGGCGATTTCCTCGGCGCTCATGCGCAGGCCCAGTTTGGAACGGCGCCAGACGACGTCATCGGCATGGCGCGCGAATTCATGGCTCATCAGCCAGCGGAGTTCCGCTTCGGTCAAGGTGGCGCCGAAGTCGCGCCCCAAGTCGCTGGCTTGTACTGCATCGCCCAGAATGCTTCTGGCATCAGTGCCATAGGCCCGCACCAGTCGCTTTGCCCATTTGGGGCTCAGGAACGGATAGTCGCCTTGCAATCGGGCAATTTGCTGATCAACACTGTCCACGGGAAAATCGCCGCCAGGCAGGGGGGCGCCAGCGGTCCATGCGGGCCCAGCCTTGCTGAAATGGGGCAGCAGCTTTTCCATGGCGTGTTCCGCAAGGCGGCGGTAGGTGGTGATCTTGCCGCCAAAGACGTGCAGGCAGGGCGCGCCCTTTTCGTCCAGCGACAAGACGTAATCACGTGTCGCGGCGGTCGCGGATTTGGCACCGTCATCATAGAGAGGGCGTACCCCGGAATAGGTCCAGACGATCTGATCGGTCGTGACCGGTTTCGCGAAATATTCCGATGCGAACTTGCAGAGGTATTCCTGCTCTTCCGGGGTGCAGGTGGCGTCAAGCGGGCTGCCGTCGTGGTCGCGGTCGGTCGTGCCGATCAGCGTGAACTCATCCTGATAGGGGATCGCAAAGATGATCCGCCCGTCGCCGCCCTGGAAGAAATAGGCCTTGTCATGGTCATAGAGCTTCGGCACGACGATATGGCTGCCCCGGACAAGACGGACGGTTTCGGTGCTGTCCAGATTGGCGACTTCGCGGATCACGCGGCCGACCCAAGGGCCACCGGCATTGACCAGCGCGCGGGCGTAAAATATCCGCCCGTCATCGAGCGTGATCCGCCAGTTGCCGTTTTCGCGCACGGCTTCGGTCACCTTGGCGCCCACCATGATATCGGCACCCTTCTGCGCAGCATCGCGCGCATTCAGCGCCACCAGCCGCGCATCATCGACCCAGCAATCGCTGTATTCATAGGCCTTTTGCAGGCGATCTTGCAGCGGTGCACCCTCGGGGCTGTCTTTCAGCGAAAGCGAGCTTGTTCCCGGCAGGATCTTGCGCCCGCCCAGATGGTCATAGAGGAACAGCCCTGCGCGGATAAGGAAATTCGGGCGGTGCCCCTTGTTCCATGGCATCACCATGGCCAGAGCCTTGCTGACCGGCGTGTCCGATTCAAAGGTCATCTTGGGGTCCAGCGGCAGGACAAAGCGCATCGGCCAGCTGATATGGGGCATGGCCCGCAGCAGGGTTTCGCGCTCTTTCAGCGCCTCGCGGACAAGCCGGATTTCAAGGTATTCCAGATAACGCAGGCCGCCATGAAAGAGCTTCGTCGATTTCGAACTGGTCGCCTGGGCCAGATCACCCATTTCTGCAAGACGGACGGAAAGGCCGCGCCCGGCAGCATCGCGGGCGATGCCGCAGCCATTGATGCCGCCGCCGATGATGAAGAGATCGGTGATATCAGCCATGGGGCCCTCCTGTCTGCGCCAATTCGATCATGGAAATGCGCGTTATGTCAACTTGAATCTTCGTTTTGGCGCGTTTTCATTCGAATTGACAAAAACCGCACATGGCGCTTTCGTGAGGGCAGAGCAAGCCGGGATTGTGAAAATGGTACTGAATATCCGTCAACGTGAAATCCTTGATCTGGCGCGGGCCGCGGGACGGGTTGGTGTCGAGGAACTGGCCGAGAAATTCGATGTGACCTTGCAAACCATCCGGCGCGATCTGGGGGAATTGTCGGATCAGGGCATGCTGGACCGGGTTCATGGCGGGGCGGTGCTGCGCAGTGGCGTCAGCAATATCGGCTATGAGGAACGACGCCGCATGCATGACGCTGCCAAGGCGGCCATTGCGCGCGCCTGTGCGCGCCAGATTCCGGACAACAGTTCGGTCATTCTGAACCTGGGAACCACGACCGAAGCCGTGGCACGCGAATTGCTGAATCATCGCAATCTGACCGTGATCACCAACAACATGAATGTCGCCAATATCCTTGTCAGCAATGAAAGCTGCGACATCATGGTTGCGGGTGGCGCGTTGCGGCGGTCGGACGGGGGGCTTGTCGGGGATCTGACGACGGAATTCATGGCACAGTTCAAGCCCGATTTCGCCATCATCGGCACATCTGCGCTGGATGGTGATGGCGATCTGCTTGATTTCGACATGGCCGAGGTGCGGGTCAGCCGCGCGATCGCTGGCCTGGCGCGCAAGACCTTTCTGGTCACCGATATCAGCAAGCTGGAGCGTTCGGCCCCGGTCAGGATCATTTCGATGGCTGAACTGGATGCGGTTTTTGTCGACCGCCCCCTGCCTGCGCGTCTGATGGAAAAATGCAAGGACTGGGAAACACAGGTGGTGATCGCGGAATAGGTCCGGAGTCAGCGTTCCGGATTCAGCAGGGCATTCAATGCCTCGATATCCTGCGAGCCATGGTCGCGCAGGATCTGTTCCAGGCGCCGGAAATGCGTCAGAACCTCATGTCCGGTCGGGGTCAGGACGGCGCCACCGCCCCCGGGGCCGCCACGGCTGCTGTCGACCAGCGGGCGGATGAAGCCGGTATTCATTTCATCCACCAGTGACCATGCGCGGCGATAGCTCATGCCCATTTCGCGTCCCGCGGCAGAGATCGATCCGGTTCTGGCGATGAGTTCCAGCAATTCGGCCTTGCCCGGACCCAGCACGAGCGCGGGATCATATTGCAGGCGCAGCTTGATGCGGGGCTGTTTCATGCTATCGCGCCGGCATCTTGCCCGCGAGGGCCCTGACCAGCAGGGCCGCGCGCTGACGGTGCATCATTTCATGGGTGCAGGCGAAGGCCTTGTCGCGCGCCGCGCCGGCCATCTTCTGCAGGCGCGCGGGGGTCAGGTCGGGTGCAGACAGGCCGCGCGCAAGGTCGGCGGGATCGCCGCGTTTGACCAGGATGGCGTTTTCTCCGGCCGTGGTGACCTCGCAGTTCCCCGGAGTGTCCGAGGCAATGACGGGCACCCCCTGCGAAAAGGCATCCAGAATGACGCGAGGCTGTTCGTCGCCGATCGTGGGCACCAGAACGGCGTGATAATTGCGAAGCAGGGGCAGGAATTCGGTCGCATAGGCGACCTCGGGCAGCATGGTAAGCCGGACATGGCGAGAGGTCGCGGCAAATCGGGTGAAGTCTTTGGCCATTGCTCCGCTGCCGACGATATCGATTTCCAGCGAATGGCCCTGATCTTCCAGCTGGCGCAGCGCGGCAAGCACCGTTTCGCTTCCCTTTTCCACCGTCAGGCGCGAGGCCAGCAACAGCCGCAATTGCTCTGGCTTGTCGCGCCAGCTGGCCGTGACCTCTTCGACGGACATCACGTCTTTCTGCCTGATCCAGGATGCCGGGGTGACGGCGGATACCGCCCCTGGGCGGACAGGCAGGGACTGGGCATAGGAACGATGTGTATAGATACCCAGGGCGGCGTGGGACGCGGACCAGCGGGCGAAACGCTCGGTGGCGGCGGCCTCGATGCGCCACCGCAGGCTGGCCCGGGTGCCTTCGGGAATGCGCCAGAAGGCGCTTTCAATGGCGATGATCAGGGGAATTTTCCGCCTGACGGTCATGGGGTTCAGCAGGACTCCGGGCGGAATCGGCCAGCCTGCGACGCCGCTGTGAACCACATCTGCGTCCCGCAGCAACTCGCGCATGACGTGCCGCATCCGGGGCAGGGCCCGCGGCAACTGCCGTCGGCCTGTCAGAACCGGACCGCTGGCGACAAAGCGCAGCCTCTGTCCGGGGCCGGTGATGACGGGCAGCATGTCAGGTTCGGGTGGCCCTGGAAGCTGCGCGGCCAGAATGGTCAGATCGGGGATATATTCCAGATGCATCATCAGGTCGCGATGCCACAGATCGCCGACCCAGACCTGCCCCGAAGGGTCGCGGTGAAAGGGAACCAGCGAACTCAGGATGTAACGCCGATCGGCCAGCATGTCGCGGCAGGTCGCAAACTCATCACTCATGGGGCAGCCCGGTTGCGGATTGTTCGGGGCCACGATAGGGGCTTTCCGCCCAAGTCGCAATTTCACCGGTTAACGTTGCGACAGAATTCAAACAGTGCTTTGTCAGATCATCGTCCGCGCCTATGATTTCCTCCGAGGAAGCGGAGGAGGCAGAGCCAATGTCCGGCAACGATATCGTCATTCTGTCCGGTGCGCGCACCGCAATCGGAACCTTTGGTGGCAAGCTGGCCGCCCTTACCCCCATCGAACTGGCGACCATCGTGACGCGTGCCGCGCTGGAGCGGGCAAATGTCGCGCCTGACAGGATCGGTCAGGTCGTCTTCGGACATGTCATCAATACCGAACCGCGGGATGCCTATCTCAGCCGGGTCGCAATGCTGGACGCGGGCATTCCCGACACCACTCCCGCGATGAATGTGAACCGTCTGTGCGGTTCGGGCGCGCAGGCCATCGTCTCTGCCGCGCAGGCGCTGATGCTGGGCGATGCCGATTTTGCGGTGGCGGGTGGTGCGGAAAACATGTCGCGCGCGCCCTATGCCCTGACAACGGCACGCTTTGGCGCGAAGATGGGCGACCAGAAGGTGCTGGACATGATGCTGGGGGCGCTGACCTGTCCGATGGGCACCGGGCATATGGGCGTCACCGCCGAGAATGTCGCCGCCGAGCATGATATCTCGCGCCAGGCGCAGGACGAATTCGCGCTGCAGTCCCAACGTCTTGCCGCCCATGCCATCGCCGCCGGACATTTTCGCGACCAGATCGTTCCGGTCGAAATCCGTACCCGCAAGGGCGTCGAACTGTTCGATACGGATGAGCACCCCAAGGAGACCAGCCTTGAAAGGCTGGGCGGGTTGAAACCGGTCTTCCGCAAGGACGGGTCGGTCACGGCGGGCAACGCAAGCGGTATCAATGATGGCGCGGCGGCGGTGGTGCTGGCGCGGGCGGATGCCGCTGAAAAGGCCGGTCTTGTTCCGAAGGCGCGAATCCTGGGCTATTCGGTGGCTGGCGTGCGCCCCGAGGTCATGGGCATCGGGCCGGTTCCGGCGATTGAGTCCTTGCTGAGAAAGACCGGACTGGCGGTGCAGGATTTCGACATCATCGAATCCAATGAGGCATTCGCGGCGCAGGCTCTGGCCGTCAACAAGGGGCTGGGTCTGGATGCCGCGAAGGTCAATCCCAATGGTGGCGCGATTGCGCTGGGTCATCCGGTTGGTGCAACCGGCGCGATCCTGACGATCAAGGCCCTGTACGAGTTGGAACGTCGCGATGCCCGGCGCGCCCTGATCACCATGTGTATCGGTGGCGGACAGGGCATCGCCCTGGCCATCGAGCGCTGCTGAATCGCCGGGACATTCGGTTCCATCCTTGCCATGCGACGGGCTGTCCGGTGACGGGCAGTACGCTGCAACACGATGGATTTGCAGCGGGATGATCCGAAATCCTGCTGAATTACCTGTATCTTTGGACAGGTTTGCGTCGCGGGTAATTGACCAAATGGTCTGAATGGTTGTTGGTGAGAACACCAGCCGCAGAGTGAGGGTGCGGCGGGGTGTGTTGTTAACGAGTTCGGTCGCTTTGCGGCCATTGTGCGAGGATGTTCAATGCCGGACTATGTCGAGACCTGGGGTCTGATTGCGCCCACAACTGTGGCGTCCAATGTCCTTCTGGCCGGATCGACCCTGACCACTGCTGACTATACTGATGCGCTGTATATCGTGGATGATCCGGCCAACGGGCCCGGCGGTGAAATCTACGACAATGATTTTCTGGGCCTGAGCCCTGACCCGGATACCAGCCTGTCCCAGCCCAACGAGGGTTTCGCCGATTCCGATGGCGGCCCGATCGTGGCCATCGAGGAAATCGGCAGGTTCAACGACAGCACCGTGACCCTGAACAATGGCGCGACGCTGACCGTGCCGATGTATGCCTTCCGGCTGACCGACGGCAGAACCATTCTGCGCGTTCATGATTTCGAGCTTGCCGGCTTCAACAATGCCGGATTTTCCCTGGAAGATATCCAGAGCATTACCCTCAGCGGTGCAACGGAATACGAGCATCTGACCAGCGTCGAGGGATTCCGCTTCGACCTTCCCTTTGCGGTGATCTGCTTTGCCGATGGCACCCTGATCGAGACGGAACATGGCCCGGTGGCGGTCGAGGATCTGAAGCCGGGCATGATGGTGCGCACGGTCGATCACGGCTATCAGCCCCTGCGCCTTGCCCTGGGCCGTCAGATTGACGGGGTGATGCAGCGCAAGAACGACAAACTGCGGCCGGTGCATATTACCGCCGGGGCACTGGGCCACGGTCTGCCCCATCGTGATCTGCGTGTTTCACGCCAACACCGGATGCTGGTATCCTCGGTCATCTGCCAGCGGATGTTCGGCACCTCGGATGTGCTGGTGCCTGCGATTCGCCTGACCGATCTGCCCGGTATCTATGTGGATGAAAGCTGCGCGCCGGTGACCTATTTCCATCTGCTGTTCGATGATCATGAGGTCATTTTTGCCGATGGTGCCCCCGCCGAAAGCTTTTTCGTCGGAGAGCAGGCCCTGCGCACCCTGACGCCTGAAGCGCGCGAGGAACTGTTGACGCTGTTCCCGGATGCCGTGGCGCAAAGCAAGGCGGCCTTGCCCGCGCGGCATGTGCCCTCGGGTCGGCGCGCGCGGCGTCTGATCGCGCGCCATGGCAAGTCGGGCAAGCCCGTCGTCCAGCCGTATATCTGACAGGGGCTGCCTTCAGCGACAGGATCCCGAGAAAAGGAAACGGGCCGCCTAGATATGACGGCCCGCGAGTTCCACGGAGATGGCCCGGTTAGGGATGGAAAAAATCCGTCCGGTCCCAATCAAGGTTTACGACCCAGAGGGCTGCCTCTAGGCCACGGCCCCCCTGACTGTTCCGACACCTCTCTCCACTATCACTCTCGACACTGGACCACCTCCTTTCAAAAAGTTGCCGTTATGATTGAAAGGGTGCCATAGATCGAAATTCTGTCAATCAGATTTCTTGGTTTTTGCGCAACAAATTGCGGACGATGATGCGGAAGGGCACAAGAGCAAGTAGCGCAAGCGTCAGTTTGACCAACCAGTCAGCAGTTGCCAGCGAAACCCACAAAGTGGTGACGGGACCGAAGCCCAGCAGCGGAACGGCGTCATTCGACCAGCCTGTATTGACGTCTGCGGGCAGTGCCGCCGAAAAGGCGATGCCGAAGAACAGCGCCGTATCGACGACAGATCCGATCAGCGTCGAGGCCAGCGGTGCCACCCACCAGCGGGCTTTGCGCAGCATGTCGAAAATGGCGATGTCCAGAAGCTGCGCGACCAGAAATGCGGTGCCTGAACCGATCGCGATGCGCAGGGTCGTGCGGTCGAAACCGGCAGCAACCAGCGAGCAGACGACCCCGACAACGAAGCCGGCGATCACGATCCGCCGCGCAGGTGCCGCGCCATAGACGCGGTTCATCACATCGGTGACCAGAAAGGCGAAGGGATAGGTGAATGCGCCCCAGGTGAGCCAGTCACCGATGACGAATTGAACGAGGATGTTCGAGGCCACGACAATGGCGGCCATGGCAATGATGCCGGGAAGGATGCGGGTCATATCGCGGGGTTTCCGTTTTACAAGGTGGCGGAAGAACTCGGCCCCATGCCGGCGAATGCCGATGCGGGACAGGGCGCGCATACGCTTTCACCCGCGTCTGGTCAACTGTTGCCGCCGCGTCGGTTTCTAGTCGCGCAGCCGATATTCGACCAGTTCGGTGCGCTGAACGATCAGGAAATTGTCGTCCGAGATCAGGGTCAGGCGGATACCCAGCCCGTCCTGCCACACGGCCAGCCCCTCCAGATTGTCATATTGCAGGGGCTGGGTCGTCAGCAGGATTTCCTCGTCTTGCGGACCATCCGGGGTCAGGCGCATGCGACGAACGCGTGAAGAGAACCCCAGCAGGCCGTGGAAATCCCGTTCCAGCAGGTAGAGATATCCATCCGGTCCGAAATCGGCCCCCACCGCCAGCCAGCGCGGATCGCGACGGATCGTGCCGTATCTGCTCCATGTATCATCGGTATATCGCAGAACCGGAAAGGGTTGGTCCTCCCGTGCCGATTTTTCCGGCAGGCTGTAAAGATCGCCCTCTGCGTCGATGGCCAGCGCCTCCAGTCCGGCGTTCAGGCGCATTCCGGGCAGTTCCGGTGGCCTGGCATGCAGCGTGGCCGCGGCATCGGGATTGTCGAAACTGGCCAGCCGGTCCAACCCCTCGAATGTCACCCAGATCGTGCCGTCAGCGGCAACCGCCAGCCCCTCGCTGTCGCCCAGATAGCCGGGTTTCAGCGGGGTGCCCTTGCTGTCTTTCAGCTGAGCGCGGCCGGCCACGCCGACTTCGCGGATCCGCCCCTCGGGGTCACGATGAAGGCTGCCCCAATACAGCCAGGCCCGATCACTGAGCGCGTGGAATTCATGGCCATCGGGGCTGATCTCTATGCCGGAAAAGCCGCCGAAGCTGCGCTCATTGCCGCGCCAGACATAGGTGCCCACATATTCCAGCGTCGTGGCCGCCGCAGGGGCGGCGATCACGGCCAGCGACAGGGAAAGCCGGGCGATCAGGGCGCGGCAGCGACGGTGCGGCATTGTTGCGGCAGTTCGCTCAGCCGGAAGCTGCGCGGATGACGGTAATTCGGATTGGGTGGCGAGGGTTTGACGCGGCTGGGATCGATGCGGTTCTTGATCCATTCCGCAGCTTCGGCGCAGCCGTCGCCCGGCGGTGGGGCGTCCTGCTTTTGGCAGATCGACCCTTTCGGGCAACTCATCCGGATGTGGAAATGATAGTTGTGGTGGTTCAGGGGACGGACCTTGCGCAGCCAGTTGCGGTTGCCGGTCTCCATCTGGCACATGGCGACCTTGACGACCGGGTCGACGAAAATCCGTTCCACCCGGCGGTCCCGCGCGGCGGCGCGGATGATCGACATATGGCCCTGGTTCCAGTATTTCGTCAGTCCCGTGCCGCGTTTGTCCACGACCGAGACCGAGGACAGGCTTTCGCGCTGTGCTGCAGACAGGTTCAGGGAACTGGGCGGCAGCATCCAGACATCTGCATCCAGCCCCATCTGGTGGCTGGCATGGCCGCTGAGCATCGGCCCGCCGCGCGGCTGGCTGATGTCACCGATATACAACCCCTTCCAACCCGATTTCTGCGCCGCCTGGGACAGGCCGATCAGAAGGTTGATCAGATCGGGATGCCCCCAGTTGCGGTTGCGCGACAGGCGCATGGCCTGCCAGCTGGGGCCGGTTTCGGGCAGTTGGGTCAACCCCTGCGCGCAGCCCTTCGAGTAATAGCCGATCGAGACGGCCGGCCCCCTTGAAGGCTGGCTGAACCGGCCAAAGATGTCCTTGGCAAGAGGCTCGGCCATGGCCGGAGCCGAAAGCCCGGCGATCACGATGGCGGCGGCTGTCAGGAACTGGCGGATCATGGGGCGACCTCTCCTTCGGGTTTGACCCACAGTAGCAGAATCATGGCCAGAAGGAACATGCCGATCAGCGGAGAAATTCCGACCCTTTGATTCCCGGTCATATCGGTGACGACCGCGATGAACAGCGGGGCCAGGAAGGCCGTGGCCTTGCCAGACAGGGCGTAGAGGCCGAATCCTTCGGTTGCGCGCTCGGGGGTGGTGTGGCGGACCATCATGGTGCGGCTTGCCGCCTGCATTGCACCACCGGCACCGCCGATCAGCGCCCCGCAGAAAAAGAAGATCGCATCAGGCATCTGCAATCCCGCGATCACCGGCTGATCGGGCAGGGCAAACCCGTAGAGGGCCGTCCGGTCCATGCCGACCACGGTGACGCAGACCGCTGTCAGCACCAATATGCAGGCAATGATCACCGGTTTCGGTCCCCAGCGTCGGTCGGCGCGCCCGCCCAGCCAGCTGATGAGGGCGGCCGATATGGCGCTGATGACACCGAAGACACCGGCCAGAAAGACCGGCCATCCCAGCACGGTTCCGGCATAGACGCCGCCAAAACCATAAAGCGCGTTCAGTGCATCGCGTGACAGCATCGAGGAGATCAGCCAGTTGGTCAGACTGCGCCGATGTCCGAGGCTGCGGATCAGCGCCCAGAGATCGGCCATGGCCACGCCCAGGCGGATTGGCTGGCGGAGGCCCGCAGGTTCCTTGACCCAGAGGAAGAAGGGAATCATGAACAGCATGTACCAGATGGCAACGAAGGGGCCGACGATGCGGGTGCCCTCGCGCAGATCGGGGTTCAGTCCGAACAGCGGGTCCAGACCGATCAGGGTCTTGCCGTCAGGGGTTTCCTGAAACAGCGCCAGCATCACGGCCAGGGACAGCACGCCACCGGCATAGCCAAAGGCATAGCCGGTCCCTGACAGGCGGCCGATCTCGTCGCGCGGGGCCAGCCCCGGCAACAGCGCATTGGTGAAGATGGTCGCGAATTCGACCCCGATCAGGCCGATGCCGAACAGGACGACGGCCTGCACCAGCGCCGGTTGCTGTGGCATCAGGAACCACAAGCCGCTGGATCCGATCACATAGAACAGCGAAAAGAACCAGATCCAGGGCATCTTTCGCCCCGATGTATCGGCGATGGCACCCAGCACCGGGGCCAGCACGGCAATGATGATGCCGCTGACCGAAAGCCCGTATCCCCAGAATGTCTGCGCGCGGGCCCCGGCAAGGGTCTGGCCAAGGCCCAGATCCTGAAAATGCTGCTGCGCGACTTCCGAGAAATAGACCGAGAAAATGAAGGTCAGCAGCAGCGTGTGGAATGGCTGGCTGGCCCAGTCAAAGAACCACCAGCCCCAGATCCGCCTCTTGTTCATGCCGCCGTCCCCCTGTCGCGCTGCCAGCGCAGATAAGGACAAAGCGGGTCAGGCTGGCAAGTGGGCTTTCGCCTCGGGTGGTATTTCGGGTGGCCAGGGGCGGGTGGCGTCGGCCTTTATCCAGGCCTGCACCCAGTCGGGCAGGGGCGGGCTGTCGAAGGTCATGTCCAGCGCCTCCATGATGCGCGAGGGCGCGACGATCCCCTCGGAAGAGGTGACGGCCGATCGCAGCAGCATGTGGTTGCAGCATTCACCGCGCCGCCACATGGATTGCTCCATGTAGATGAAGCGGTGGTCCCAGCCGATCACGCGCGAGACCATGGTGAAACGGTCGAACATGCGGATGCGGCGGCGATAGCGGGTCGAGTTTCCTGCGACCGTAATGCCCCAGCGCTTTTTCCGCATGACCGATATCAGGCCGGTCCGCTGCGCCATCGGAATGCGGCCCAGGTCATATAGGGTCAGCGTGCGGCCGTTGTTCAGTTCGATCCAGGGGTCCAGATCCCAGGGCCAGCAGATATGGGTCGAAACATGCGCCTCGATGGGGCTCAGCGGCGGCGCATTGCGGAACTTGATCATTTCCTTGACAAAACGGATCAGCGGATACATCGGCGGCCTCATGTTCGAACGGGTCAGCCCTGCTCTGCCCTCTCGAAAAGGTCAACCTCGACGCTGCGGCAACATGCTTGCGCCCGCGCGCCCTCGCGGCCATACAGGGTCGGATCATAAAATGAGGGTATTATGGGAACGCTCTACGAGGCCTTGCAACTGATCCTGCAAGTGGTGTGGTTTATCATGATCGCCCACATCATCATGTCATGGCTGATCAATTTTCAGGTCCTGAACCTGCGCCAGCCGCTGGTGGCACAGATCTGGGATGGTCTGTCGCGGCTGCTGGAGCCAATCTATACGCCGATCCGCAACCTGCTGCCCAATACCGGCGGGCTGGATCTGGCGCCCCTGGTGGTCTTCATCATCATCATTGTTCTTCAGCGTGCCCTGGCCAATAACGCCGGCTTCTTTTACGGCATGTGATGCCCACGGACCTGCTGCGCCAGGTCTGGGGCTTTGACGGCTTTCGCCCCGGGCAACGCGAGATCGTCGAGACCGTGGCAAGCGGGCAGGACGTGCTTGCGATCATGCCGACGGGCGGGGGCAAGTCACTTTGCTATCAGTTGCCCGCCCTGATGCGCGAAGGGGTGACGGTGGTCATCTCTCCGCTGATTGCGCTGATGCGCGATCAGGTGCGCGCATTGCGCGAAGCCGGGGTTTCCGCCGGAGCCCTGACCAGCGGCAACACGCATGACGAAACCGATGCCGTCTTTCAGTCGCTGGAACAGGGGGCGCTGAAGCTTCTGTACATGGCGCCCGAACGGCTGGCCTCGGGGGGCACCCTGCAGTTGCTGCGCCGCGCCGGAGTCACGGCCATTGCCGTGGACGAGGCGCATTGCGTCAGCCAATGGGGGCATGATTTCCGCCCCGACTATCTGCGCATCGGCGAATTGAAGCGCGACCTGGGCGTACCGCTGTCCGCCTTTACCGCCACAGCTGATGCCGAGACGCGGGCCGAGATCATCTCGCGTCTGTTCGATGGTCGCGATCCGGCGATCTTCCTGCGCGGCTTTGACCGCCCCAATATCCGTCTGGCCTTTCAGCCCAAGGACAGCCCCCGCAAGCAGGTGATGAATTTCGTCGCGGCGCGCCGGGGCCAGTCGGGCATCATCTATTGTGCCAGCCGCGCGCGGACCGAAACGCTTGCGCAGGCGCTCAATGAGGCCGGGCACAGCGCCGTCGCCTATCATGGCGGCATGGAGGCCGAACCCCGGCGTCATGTCGAGGGCCGCTTTCAGCGCGAGGACGGGTTGATCGTGGCTGCGACGGTGGCATTTGGCATGGGCATCGACAAGCCGGATATCCGCTGGGTCCTGCATGCCGATCTGCCCAAGTCCATCGAGGCCTATTATCAGGAGATCGGTCGCGCGGGGCGTGATGGTGATCCGGCCGAGACGCTGACCCTCTATGGCCCCGATGATATCCGCTTTCGCCGCATGCAGGTGGATGAGGGGCTGGCGGAAAGCGCCCGAAAAGGGGCCGACCACGCCCGCCTGAATGCCCTGCTGGGTCTGGCCGAGGCCACGGGCTGCCGCCGCCGCCGTCTGCTGGCATATTTCGGCGAGGATATGGCCGAGGATTGCGGCAATTGCGATCTGTGTCTCAACCCGCCGAAACTGTTTGACGGAACCATGGCCGTGCGCAAGGCGCTGTCGGCCATGCTGCGCACGGGTGAATGGTTCGGCAGCGGGCATCTGATCGACATATTGACCGGGAATGACACCGAGAAGGTGCGCGATCGCGGGCATGACAAGCTGCCGACCTTCGGGGTCGGGCGCGAATTCAGCCGTGGCCAATGGCAGGCGATCTTCCGGCAGATGATGGGGCTGGACCTGTGCCGCCCCGATCCGGAACGCCACGGCGCCCTGCATCTGACCGATATGGCACATCCGATCCTGCGCGGGGAAAGCAGCGTGACGTTGCGCCATGATACGACGCTGAAGGCCAGGGGCGGCAATGTCGTCAAGACGCAGGTTTCGGAAGAGGACGAACCCTTGCTGTCGGCGCTCAAGGCCAAGCGGCGCGCGCTGGCCGAGGCAGGCGGCGTGCCCGCCTATGTGATCTTTCCCGACCGGACGCTGATCGAGATGGCACAGCGCCGCCCCGCCACCCTGGACGAGATGGCGCATATAAACGGCGTGGGCGCCAAGAAGCTGGAACGCTATGGTGATGCCTTCCTGACCGTCATTGCCGGTGAACAACCCGAGATGCACCCGCAC
>NZ_CP067129.1:0-10000 GCF_028553745.1 Paracoccus seriniphilus | reverse complement strand
CATGACCAGGTATCTTTTACCTGAATACATAGGGTTTAAGAAGCGAACCCGGGGAACTGAAACATCTAAGTACCCGGAGGAAAGGAAATCAACAGATACTCCCCTAGTAGCGGCGAGCGAACGGGGACCAGCCGAGCCATGATGATGACTGGAATGATCTGGAAAGATCAGCCACAGAGGGTGACAGCCCCGTACAGGAAGTCTGATTGGACGTATTAAGTAAGGCGGGACACGTGAAATCCTGTCTGAAGATCGGGGGACCACCCTCGAAGGCTAAGTACTCCTTACTGACCGATAGCGAACCAGTACCGTGAGGGAAAGGTGAAAAGCACCCCGACGAGGGGAGTGAAACAGTTTCTGAAACCGGACGCCTACAAGCAGTCGGAGCCGCCTTGAGCGGTGACGGCGTACCTTTTGTATAATGGGTCAACGACTTGGTCTGTCTGGCAAGCTTAAGCCGTTAGGTGTAGGCGCAGCGAAAGCGAGTGTTAAATGCGCGACATAGTCAGACGGATCAGACCCGAAACCGAGTGATCTAGGCATGAGCAGGCTGAAGGTACGGTAACACGTACTGGAGGGCCGAACCCACACCTGTTGAAAAAGGTCGGGATGACTTGTGCCTAGGGGTGAAAGGCCAATCAAACTCGGAGATAGCTGGTTCTCCGCGAAAGCTATTTAGGTAGCGCCTCGGATGTATTCCTTGGGGGGTAGAGCACTGCATGGATGATGGGGGCCCACAGCCTTACTGAGTCTAAGCAAACTCCGAATACCCAAGAGAACTGTCCGGGAGACACACGGCGGGTGCTAACGTCCGTCGTGGAGAGGGAAACAACCCTGACCAACAGCTAAGGCCCCCAATTCGTGGCTAAGTGGGAAAGCATGTGAGACTTCCAAAACAACCAGGAGGTTGGCTTAGAAGCAGCCATCCTTTAAAGATAGCGTAACAGCTCACTGGTCTAATCAAGAGGTCTTGCGGCGAAGATGTAACGGGGCTCAAGCCACGAGCCGAAGCTTTGGATGCACACTTGTTGTGCGTGGTAGCGGAGCGTTCTGTGATATAGAACGCTGCCTCTTTAGCCCAGCAATGGGTTACGGAGGCAATGTTCTGACTGTGAAGCCGGGCCGTGAGGCAACCGGTGGAGTGATCAGAAGTGAGAATGTTGACATGAGTAGCGACAAACAGGGTGAGAGACCCTGTCGCCGAAAGTCCAAGGGTTCCTGCTTAAAGCTAATCTGAGCAGGGTAAGCCGGCCCCTAAGGCGAGGCCGAAAGGCGTAGTCGATGGGAACCAGGTTAATATTCCTGGGCCAGGAGATGGTGACGGATCCCGAGGGTAGTTCGATCTTAACGGATTGATCGGGCTGCTTAGGGGTTCCTGGAAATAGCCCTCCATGAGACCGTACCCTAAACCGACACAGGTGGACTGGTAGAGAATACCAAGGCGCTTGAGAGAACCACATTTAAGGAACTCGGCAAAATACCTCCGTAAGTTCGCGAGAAGGAGGCCCGATTGGCAGGCAACTGTTGGTCGGGGGCACAAACCAGGGGGTGGCGACTGTTTACTAAAAACACAGGGCTCTGCGAAGCCGCAAGGCGACGTATAGGGTCTGACGCCTGCCCGGTGCCGGAAGGTTAAAAGGAGAGGTGCAAGCCTTGAATTGAAGCCCCGGTAAACGGCGGCCGTAACTATAACGGTCCTAAGGTAGCGAAATTCCTTGTCGGGTAAGTTCCGACCTGCACGAATGGCGTAACGACTTCCCCGCTGTCTCAAATGTGGACTCAGCGAAATTGAATTGTCTGTGAAGATGCAGACTTCCCGCGGTTAGACGGAAAGACCCCATGCACCTTTACTACAGCTTCGCACTGGCATCAGGATTGCGATGTGCAGGATAGGCGGTAGGCTTTGAAGCGGGGACGCCAGTTCCCGTGGAGCCATCCTTGAGATACCGCCCTTCGCACTCTTGATGTCTAACCGCGGTCCGTTATCCGGATCCGGGACCCTGCGTGGCGGGTAGTTTGACTGGGGCGGTCGCCTCCCAAACTGTAACGGAGGCGCGCGAAGGTTGGCTCAGAGCGGTCGGAAATCGCTCGTTGAGTGCAATGGCAGAAGCCAGCCTGACTGCAAGACTGACAAGTCGAGCAGAGTCGAAAGACGGCCATAGTGATCCGGTGGTCCCGAGTGGAAGGGCCATCGCTCAACGGATAAAAGGTACGCTGGGGATAACAGGCTGATGATGCCCAAGAGTCCATATCGACGGCATCGTTTGGCACCTCGATGTCGGCTCATCTCATCCTGGGGCTGGAGCAGGTCCCAAGGGTACGGCTGTTCGCCGTTTAAAGAGGTACGTGAGCTGGGTTTAGAACGTCGTGAGACAGTTCGGTCCCTATCTGCCGTGGGTGTTGGAGACTTGAGAGGAGTTGCCCCTAGTACGAGAGGACCGGGGTGAACGTTCCACTGGTGGACCAGTTGTCGTGCCAACGGCAGTGCTGGGTAGCTATGAACGGACAGGATAACCGCTGAAGGCATCTAAGCGGGAAGCCCCCCTCAAAACAAGGTCTCCCTTGAGAGCCGTGGAAGACCACCACGTCGATAGGCCGGAGATGTAAGTGCAGCAATGCATTCAGTTGACCGGTACTAATGGCTCGATAGGCTTGATTTGATCCGGAAGAAGACAGACTGTCTTCTCCAAAAAGCATCCTTGGACAACTTAATCCCCATGAAACGGGATCAACGCTGATCGTTTCTTTCCTGGTCTGGTGGCCCTAGCGCGAGCAAAACACCCGATCCCATCCCGAACTCGGCCGTTAAGTGCCGCTGCGCCGATGGTACTGCGTCTCAAGACGTGGGAGAGTAGGTCACCGCCAGACCTGGAAAGAAACGAGCATCTCTCCAAACGATCAAAAAATACGCGCAAATCCAGATCAAAAACGCGCGGAAATGGCGCGGGGTAGAGCAGCCCGGTAGCTCGTCAGGCTCATAACCTGAAGGTCGTAGGTTCAAATCCTACCCCCGCAACCAGAATAAGTTACAAAAACTATTCCGAAATCCCGCCAGATGGCAGGAACATGACGCGTTCAAACTCGTGTCAATGACGGGAGAATGGCTCAGAACCCGCGCAAAGCCGACAGGTATCTGGAGCCGAAATTGTCGCTGATCATAGACATCAATGCCCGAACACGCGCAAGTTGATGGCGGAGTGGCGGGCAAACCAGCGAAAGCTGGGTCCACAAGAGCGCCAATGTCCTGAACAAGTTCCCGAAATCGATGCAGCCCACGGTGAAGACCGATCTGCGCGAAATCTGGCAGGCCGAGACCCGCGCTGCCGCCGAAACAGCCATGGACACCTTCGCCGGGAAATGCGGGAGCAAATACGGGAGCAAATACGAGAAGGCAGTAACCTGCCTGAAAAAGGACCGCGAGGCCCTCTTGGCCTTCCATGACTTCCCCGCGAACCACTGGGATCACCTCCGCACAGGCAATCCGATCGAGAGCGTCTTCGCCACCGTCCAGCACAGGACTGTCCGAACCAAGCGGGCGCTGTCGCAGAAGACCAACAAGCTCATGGTCTTCGAGCTCGTTCAGGCCGCCGCCAGGACGTGGCGCCGCCTGAAGGGCGCGAACCGGTTGCCAATGGTCATCGAAGGCGTCACCGCCACTGAAGGTGTCGCTGCAAACGACACCAAAAACCGCGCCGCTTGATCAGGCCGCGTCACCCAAAATCCGGCATAGCTCTAAGGCATAGCTCTAAAATGAGCTCAGGTATCCAGATTGGCCACGTTCAGGGCATTGGTCTGAATGAACTCCCGGCGTGGTTCGACGACATCTCCCATCAGTTTGGTGAAGAGGTCTTCGGCTTCGGCGACATCTTCGATGCGCACCTGCAGCATCGTACGGGCAGCCGGATCCAGCGTCGTTTCCCACAGTTGATCCGGGTTCATCTCGCCCAGACCCTTGTAGCGCTGCAGGGACAGGCCCTTCTCACCTTCGAGGAAGATAGCAGTCAACAGGCTGAGCGGTCCGTAGATCGGCTGCTCGCGGTCCTTGCGGATCAGGCGCGCGGTCTGGCCATAGATTTCCTGCAGACTTGTGGTCATCTCGCCAAGACGACGGCTTTCGGCGCTGCGCAGCATCTGACCGTCCAGCGTGCGCGATTCCTCGACGCCGCGCAGGGTGCGGGTCAGGCGGATACCAGCATCCTGCGTCGGACGACCCGTCCAGCCGCGCTCATATTCCTCGGCGATCAGGTCAAGGCGTGCGGCGACGGCATCTGCCGCACCCTGCGCGTCGGAGTCGACGCGTCCGGGGACCAGAGCGCCTGCAATGGCGGCCTGTTCGGTGATATGGGGCGGGTAATGGGTGGGATAGGCGCGCAGGACACGACGGCAGGTGCGTGCCTCTTCGACGATGCGCAGAAGGTCGTTACCGGTGATCTCTTCGCCGCTTCCCAGGCGCAGTATCGCGCCTTCGACGCCTTGCTGGATCAGATATTCCTCCAGCGCGGCCTCGTTCTTGAGGTAGACCTCGGAGCGGCCACGGCCGACCTTGTAGAGCGGCGGTTGCGCGATATAGAGATGCCCGGCCTCGATGAGTTCAGGCATCTGCCGGAAGAAGAAGGTCAGCAACAGGGTGCGGATATGCGCGCCATCGACGTCAGCATCGGTCATGATGATGATCTTGTGGTAGCGCAGTTTCTTGAGGCTGAATTCGTCGCGGCCAATGCCGGTGCCCAATGCGGTGATCAGCGTTCCGATCTGGTCGCTGCCCAGCATACGGTCGAAACGGGCGCGTTCGACGTTCAGGATCTTGCCGCGCAGGGGCAGGACAGCCTGATTCTGCCGCGACCGGCCCTGTTTCGCCGATCCGCCGGCCGAGTCACCCTCGACGATGAACAATTCCGACAGCGAGGGGTCCTTTTCCTGGCAATCGGCCAATTTCCCCGGCAGCGAGGCCACGTCCATCGCGGATTTGCGGCGCGTCAGTTCGCGCGCCCTGCGTGCGGCTTCGCGTGCAAGCGCAGCCTCGATAATCTTGCTGACGATGCCCTTGGCCTCGGTCGGGTTTTCCTCGAACCACTCGGTCAGCTTTTCATGCACAAGCCCCTCGACAGCCGGGCGGACTTCGGAGGAGACCAGCTTGTCCTTGGTCTGGCTGGAGAATTTCGGATCTGGAACCTTGACCGACAGCACGCAGGTCAGGCCTTCACGGGCGTCGTCGCCAGTAAAGTCGATCTTCTCTTTCTTGGCGATGCCGCTGGATTGCGCATATTGGTTGATGACCCGCGTCAGCGCGCCCCGGAAGCCGGCCATATGGGTGCCGCCGTCGCGCTGGGGGATGTTGTTGGTGAAGGGCAGGACGGTTTCATGATAGCTGTCATTCCACCACATGGCGACTTCGACGCCGATGCCGTTCTTTTCGCCGGTCATGAAGATCGGCTCGGGCATCACGGGAGATTTCGAACGGTCGAGGAATTTCACGAATTCGCGGACGCCGCCCTCGTAGAACAATTCCGTCCTCTGCACTTCGGCATGACGTGAATCTTCCAGGATGATCCGCACACCGCTGTTCAGGAATGCCAGTTCGCGCAGCCGGTTTTCCAGCGTCTTGTAGTTGTAATCCAGGTTGCTGAAGGTGCCGTCGGGATCATTGGTCTTGGCCGATGCCAGAAAGCGCACCTCGGTCCCGGTTTCACCCTCGGCGGCATCGCCGACGACGCGCAGATGCTCGGTGGTGTCGCCATGTTCGAAACGGGCGTAATGTTCCTTGCCATTGCGCCAGATCCGCAGTTCCAGCCAGTCCGACAGCGCGTTGACGACGGAAACCCCCACGCCATGCAGGCCGCCAGAGACCTTGTAGCTGTTCTGGTCGAATTTGCCCCCGGCATGCAGCTGGGTCATGATGACCTCGGCCGCGCTGACGCCCTCGCCTGCATGCAGATCGACCGGGATGCCGCGGCCGTTGTCGCGCACGCTGACGCTGTTGTCGTTGTGGATCTTCACCTTCACATAGTCGGCTTCGCCTGCCAGGGCCTCGTCGATGCCGTTGTCCACGACCTCATAGACCATGTGGTGCAGGCCGCTACCGTCATCCGTATCGCCGATATACATGCCGGGCCGCTTGCGAACAGCCTCCAATCCCTTGAGAACCTTGATGGAATCTGCACCGTATTCGGCGGTCTGTGGGGCAGTATCGGTCATGCGCAAATATTCCTGTGAATCCTATGTCGATATAGGCTGTTACGCGGGCAAAGTCACGGCAAAGACGCTGATTTTCCGGTGATCCGGGCGTATTCCTGCGGGCGGCCTGCCAATCCGTGATTCAGTCATGCTCCATGCAACGCGACGCGCCGTCGTGCTTGGCAATTTCCAGCCGTCTGGCGCGGGGGCCGAAAGAATCAAACAGCTCGGCCCCGGTGCCGGTCAGCAGGGTCTGGGCGTTCAGTTCCGATATCTGATCATAGAGATTGGCGCGCCTGTCGGCATCGAGATGGGCGGCCACCTCATCAAGCAACAGGATGACCGGCTGATCGGCCAGGGCACGGGCGTTGGCCAGCATCAGCGACAGCAGCAGGGCCTTCTGCTCTCCGGTCGAGGACAGCGCCGCGGGCATGTCCTGCGGTCCCCAATAGGCACCCAGATCGGCGCGGTGGGGGCCTGTCAGGCTGCGTCCGGCGGCCAGATCGCGAATGCGCATCTCGGCCAGGCGCGTGGCGATGCTGTCGGCGTTGCTGTCATCGGCGTGACCTTCGCCGGGCAGAAGAGTCAGTGTTGCGGCGGGAAAGCCCGTGCCGTCGTGAACCTGAGAGGCCATGATGGCCTGCAGAGCCTTCAGCCGGTTCGCCGTCAACGCGCTGCCGGATTGTGCCATTTGCCGCTCCAGCGCGCGATACCAGCCGGGATCGCTGACATGATCCCTGAGCAGGCGATTGCGTTCGCGCATGGCCTTTTCATAGCCGAGCGCCAATTCGGCATGGTCGGGAAACAGGCTCAGGGTCAGCCGGTCCAGAAAGCGTCGGCGCGTCTCGGGCGGATCGGTCCACAGCCGGTCCATCGAAGGCACAAGCCAGATGATCCGCAACAGCCGCCCCAAGGCGGTTTGCGGAACCTGCTTGTGGTCCAGAAACACCTGCCGGTTCTGTCCCGGAAGCGCGACGGTTTCAACGTCGTGATCGCCGCAGCCTGCACGGATGCGCCATCCTGCGTCCTTGCCTTGTCGGGCCTGATCGGTTGCGGGGGCGGCGCGCAGCCCCCGTCCGGGGGCCAGCATCGAGATCGCTTCAAGGATATTGGTCTTGCCCGAGCCGTTGGGGCCGAAAATGGCGATCGGCCGGTCATCAATCTGCAAATCCAGCCGCGGCCAGGACCGGAACTGGGCAAGAGAAATGCCGGTCAGCGTCACACGCGCATCGGCATGACGACATAGACCGCGCTCAGGTCGCTGCCTTCGCGGATCAGTGCCGCATCGCCCGAACCGCTGAACATGAAGACGGCATTGTCACGATCGACCTGGCTGGCGATTTCCTGCAGGTACTTGGCGTTGAAGCCGATTTCCAGCGGTTCATCGGCATAGGCCACGATCAGCTCTTCCTCGGCTGCACCGGAATCCGGTGCGTTGACCGAAAGGATCAGCCGGTCAGCGTCCAGAGACAGCTTGACGGCGCGCGACCTTTCGCTGCTGACCGTTGCCACGCGATCCACGGCGCGCGCGAAATCTGTCGCGTCAACCTCCAGCTTGCGGGTGTTGTTTGCGGGAATCACGCGCGAGTAATCGGGGAATGTGCCGTCAATCACCTTCGAGGTCAGGGTCAGGGTCGAGGTGGCAAAGCGCACCTTGGTTTCGCTGACCGAAACGGCGATCTCTGCCTCGTCATCATCCAGCAGCTTGCGCAGCTCGGCAACGGTCTTGCGAGGCACGATGATGCCCGGCATGTCCTCGGCCCCGGCCGGCAGGGGGGCGTCGATGCGGGCAAGGCGGTGGCCGTCGGTGGCCACGCAGCGCAGCGTGGTGCCCTCTTCGGACTGTGCGACATGCATATAGACGCCATTCAGGTAGTAGCGCGTTTCCTCGGTCGAGATGGCGAATTTCGATTTGTCGAACAGCCGGCGCAGAACGGCGGCCGGGGCGCTGAAACTGGCACTGTATTCCGTCGAGGCCATGACCGGGAAATCTTCGCGCGGCAGGGTCGCCAGGTTGAAGTTCGAGCGCCCCGCCTGAACCGACAGGCGGCCCGTGGCATCATCGGAGGTGATCTGAACCAGCGCGCCGTCGGGCAGCTTGCGGGCGATTTCATTCAACATCACGGCGCTGACGGTCGTGGCGCCGGGGCGCTCGACCTGTGCGGCGGCGCGATCGACGACTTCGGTATCCAGATCGGTCGCCCGGAAACTGACCCCATCAGGCGTGGCTTCGATCAGCACATTGGCCAGGATCGGGATGGTGTTGCGGCGTTCGACAACCGACTGGGCCTGAGATACGGCTTTGACCAGAACGGCGCGTTCGATCGAGAATTTCATAGCTTTTCCCTGTCCCTATGGCCGCTCAGGCCGTGATCGGACCTGATTTGTAACCGTCTGTGCGGGCGGTCACAAGGATTTCGTTCCAGTGCTGTCTTCAGGCTTCCAGAAGGCGTTTGAGCATGGCGATATCTTCGGCCAGGCCGTGATCTTCCCCGGCCAGTTCCTCGATCTTGCGCACACCATGCATGATGGTGGTGTGATCGCGGCCGCCAAAGCGGCGTCCGATCTCGGGCAGGGAACGGCTGGTGAGCTGTTTGGAGAGATACATGGCGATCTGGCGTGGCCGGGCGACATTGCGCGCCCGTTTCGGCCCCATCATGTCGGCCAGCTTGATGTTGTAATGCTCGGCCACCTTGCGCTGGATGTCGTCGATGCTGATCTTGCGGTCATTGGTGCGCAGGATGTCGGCCAGGCATTCCTGCGCGACCTCCAGCGTGATCTCGCGGCGCAGCAGGCTGGCATGAGCAAAGAGCCGCTGCAGCGCGCCTTCCAGCACGCGGACGTTGTTCGTGATGCGATGCGCCAGGAATTCCAGAACCCCGGCGCCGATCTCCAGGTCGGGATGCTGGTCGCGGAAGGCTTCGGTCTTGGATTGCAGGATGCCCAGACGCAATTCATAGGTGGTGGGGTGAAGATCGACGATCAGGCCGCAGCCCAGGCGGGACTTGATCCGCTCTTCCAGACCCTTGATCTCGGCGGGGGCGCGGTCGGCGGAAATGACGATCTGCTTGCCCTGATCGACCAGCGCGTTGAACGTATGGAAGAATTCTTCCTGCGTGCTGTCCTTGCCGGCGATGAACTGCACGTCATCGACCATCAGCATGTTCACATTGCGGAACATGCCCTTGAAATCCATGATCGTGCTTTCGCGCAGGGCCTGCACGAAGCGATACATGAATTGCTCGGCCGAGAGATACAGCACCTGAGCCGCGGGATGACGTTGCTGGTAGTCATGGGCGATGGCATGCATCAGGTGGGTCTTGCCCAGTCCGACGCCACCATAAAGGAACAGCGGGTTGAAGCCGACCGGTCCGCCTTCGGCGACGCGGCGTGCGGCGGCATGGGCCAGTTCGTTGGGCTTGCCGACCACGAAATTCTCAAAGGTGAACCGCGGATCAAGCGGGGCGCAAAGATCGGCCTTGGCGGATTGACGCATTTCGGGGGCAGCCGGGGAAACTGCCGGGCCGTTGGCGCGGAACTGCGTGGCGGGGGCCTGGGCGGCGGTGCGGACCCGTGCGGTCACGCCCTGGGGAGCGACATCGAAACGGACGCGCTCGACCGAGGGCTCGATGCGGTTCAGCTCGCCAATGATGTCCTTGGCGAAATGCCGGTTGACCCAATCCGAGACGAAACGTGTCGGGCTTGCGAAACGGGCGACCCCCTCATCGACCGAGGTGAGGCGCAGCGGCTTGATCCAGTGGTTGAAGTTGTTCGGTCCAACAGTTTTTTCCAACTCTGCGCATGCCTGCCCCCAAAGTTCTTCCAT